>DASXRB010000200.1:0-12473 GCA_036506875.1 Kribbellaceae bacterium
GGGTTGGCCGCCGTGGCCTTGCTCTGTGGGTTCGTCGCGCTCGTCACCACCCGCAGGCCGGACCTCGCGGGCAGCGCTCTCGGCTCCTTCGGGCTGGGATTCGGGCTGCTCGCGCTGACGCTCCTCGCGGTCCGCTTCGCCGGCGTCGACACGGCGTTCGGCGACTCCGTCGTACCGTGGCTCACCAGCCTGCTGGAGAGAGGCAACGCACACCTCCCGCAACCCCGCTGACGCGGATCCAAGGGCTGCCGCTGTGCCGCGCTGGTCACAAGGGACCGATGAACGCCGACACGCCTGGTCACAAGGGCCCGATGAACGGTGTTAACGCGGGCCTGTGGGATGGGGTGGGGGGAGCATGCCGGAGCGGCCCAGCCAGCGGAGGGCGCGTTCGCGGTCTACCTCGGCCTGGGTGGGCGGGACGGTGATGCGGCCGATGCGGATGCCGAGGTCGCGGACGGCCGCGGTGATGTCCGGGTCGGCCAAGGTGCGGATGGCGAAGGCCAGTTCGGCCGGGGTTGCGTCGTACCGGCGTTCCAGATCGAGGACGGCGCGGGCGAGCGCGAGGTCGCGGTCGTCGTACCGGCGATGGCCGCGGGGTGGGCGCGGCAGCAGGCCGAGGGACTCGCGGTAGCGCAGCATGCGCGGTGACGAGCCCAGCACCCGAGCCGCTTCGGTGATGCGCACGATCCGATTCTGACATTGCTCTGTCAGAAACGCCTCCCGGTAGTGGGCCGGGGGCCTGGGGTTCCCTAGGCTCGGCAGCGATCGGCGCGAGCAGCGGACGCGACCACCTCAGCGGCAGGACGAAGGAGTATGCAGCGATGACGTTCGACTACAAGGTGAAGGACCTCGGGCTGGCCGAGTTCGGCCGCAAGGAGATCCGGCTCGCCGAGCACGAGATGCCGGGCCTGATGGCCATGCGCAAGGAGTACGGCGAGAGCAAGCCGCTGTCGGGTGCGCGGATCATGGGCTCGCTGCACATGACGATCCAGACCGCGGTGCTGATCGAGACCCTGATCGCGCTCGGCGCGGACGTGCGCTGGGTGTCCTGCAACATCTTCTCCACCCAGGACCACGCGGCGGCCGCGGTCGTCGTCGGGCCGGAGGGCACCGTCGAGGAGCCGAAGGGTGTGCCGGTGTTCGCCTGGAAGGGCGAGACGCTGGAGGAGTACTGGTGGTGCACCGAGCAGGCGCTGCTGTGGCCCGGTGCGGACGGGCCGAACATGATCCTGGACGACGGCGGCGACGCCACGCTGCTGGTGCACAAGGGTGTCGAGTTCGAGAAGGCCGGCGCGGCGCCGGCGCCGGAGACCGCGGAGTCCGAGGAGTTCGCGGTCGTCCTCACGTTGCTCGGTGAGTCGCTCGCGAAGGACCCGCGGCGGTGGACCACGATCGCGGCCGGCATCCAGGGCGTGACCGAGGAGACCACCACCGGCGTGCACCGGCTGTACGAGATGCACCGGGCAGGCTCGCTGCTCTTCCCGGCGATCAACGTCAACGACTCGGTGACCAAGTCGAAGTTCGACAACAAGTACGGCTGCCGGCACTCGCTCGTCGACGGCATCAACCGCGCCACCGACGTGCTGATCGGCGGCAAGGTCGCGGTCGTGTGCGGGTACGGCGACGTCGGCAAGGGGTGCGCGGAGTCCCTGCGCGGCCAGGGCGCCCGGGTCATCGTCACCGAGATCGACCCGATCTGCGCGCTGCAGGCCGCGATGGACGGCTTCCAGGTCACCACCGTCGACGACGTCGTCAGCACCGCCGACATCTTCATCACGACGACCGGCAACAAGGACGTCATCACCGCCGACCACATGGCGAAGATGAAGCACCAGGCGATCGTCGGGAACATCGGCCACTTCGACAACGAGATCGAGATGGCGGCGCTGTACAAGATGGCGGGCGTCGAGCGGGTCAACATCAAGCCGCAGGTCGACGAGTTCCGCTTCGCGCCGAAGGCGAGCAAATCGATGAGCGCGAACGGCCACACCGTGATCATCCTGTCCGAGGGCCGGCTGCTGAACCTGGGCAACGCCACCGGTCACCCGTCGTTCGTGATGTCGAACTCGTTCACGAACCAGGTCCTCGCCCAGATCGAGCTGTTCACCAAGACCGGCGAGTACCCGACCGGCGTCTACGTCCTCCCCAAGTACCTGGACGAAATGGTCGCCCGCCTCCACCTCGACGCCCTCGGCGTCAAGCTCACCGAGCTCACCAAGGAGCAGGCCGAGTACCTCGGCGTCCCGGTCGAAGGCCCCTACAAGTCCGACGCCTACCGCTACTGATTCCACTCATCGGGCCCTTCTGACCCGGCGTGTCGCCGGTCGTCGGGCCCTCGTGACCACCCGAAGGCACCTCGCGGATGATCCGCGGGGTGCCTTCGCAATCGGCGCCACCCTCGCCGGCGCGGCCGCGTTCGCCGCGCTCACCGGCAGCGCGGCGTCGGCGCGGGTCCCTGCGACCCGCAGGCAACGCCGATCGTGAACGTCCCGTACCAGGCCGCCTACGTCTTCATCACGGTTAGCGGATCGGCACTCCCGCGAGTCACTGCCCTGTCATCGAGGGCCGTGCGGCGGGTAGCCGGCCGGCGGCCCGCCGTACTGCTGCGAATGGTACGACGGGCCGCCGTACGCCGGGCTCGCGTCGTACGGCCGCTGAGGCGCCGGGAACGGGACCTGCGGCGGGAACGTGGGCTGCCACGGCCCCTGCGCGAGCGGGACCGCCCCGTACGGGCCCACGGCGTGCGGGGACTGGAAGCGGGATGAGCCGAAGGCGCCGCCGGGCCCGAACATCGACGACTGCGCGGCGAGCCGGGCCAGCTCGCGGCGGCGGCGCTCGGCGAGCACCGCGGACAGGTACGCCGGCCCGACCATCGGCACCGGCGGCGGTGGCGCCGTCGCCTGCGCGACCTTCGCGGCCAGCGCCTCGCCGATCGCCTGCCGCGCGGCCGGCTCCAGCTCGGTGAAACGCGCCAGGTACTCGCGCACCGTGTTGGCCAGGTCGTCGCTCAGCCGGGACAGCTCCAGCGAGAACGCCCACGGGACCAGGTGGCCCGGCACGAACAGCGGCGGGGAGGCGATCGACTGGTGCCGCTCGCGGATCACCACGGTGCCGGCGACCATGTCGCCGATCCGCTTCCCCTGCTTGTTCACCAGGCTGGCGACGATGCCGGGGCACATCGCGAACCACGGCGCGAAGTCCACGAACAGCCACAGCAGCGACCGCACCAGCGCGTGCCGGAACCGGATCGAGCTGCCGTCGTCGCGCACCACCCGCAGCCCGAGGGCCATCTTGCCCAGGGTGCGCCCGCGGGTCAGCGTCTCCATCACCAGCCGGTACCCGATCAGCACCAGCACGACCAAGATGATCACGACCGCGCCGATCAGTGCCTCGCTGGCGTTCTCCGGCAGCCAGATCAGCAGCGCGGACAGCACGGCCAGCAGGGCGGACTGCACGAGCACGTCGAGCGCGGACGCCAGCGCGCGGGTCGGCATCCGGGCCAGGCGGACCTGCAGGACCACCGCCTCGCCGGTGACGAACTGCGACATCGGGTCCCCCTCGGGCGCGGCGCGCCGCCGCACGAAAGACGCCGCACGAAAGGCTCTGGTACGACGAGACACCCGGCGCGAGCTAGTGTCCTAGGCCAGGACATTACCCGGCGGCGGTCGCACGGAGGGGAGTGGTGGCGTGGACGTCGAGGCCTACGTGGCGGTCCAGACACCGCAGTGGGACCGGCTGGCGCGCCTGGTCCGGCGGCAGCGCAAGCTGACCGGCGAGGAGGCCGACGAGCTGGTGCTGCTCTACCAGCGGGTCGGCACGCACCTCACGGCGCTGCGCGCGGCCGGCGCGGACCAGGTGACGATCGGGCGGCTGTCCGGGCTGCTGGCCGACGCGCGGGGCACGATCACGGGGGTGCAGACCCCCGTGTGGCGCGACGTGTCGCGGTACTTCCTGGTGAGCTTCCCGGCGGCGCTGTACGCGTCGCGGCGGTGGTGGCTGACGGTGGGCGCGGTGTTCTACCTGATGGCCGGCTTCATGGCGTGGCGGGTCCTCGCGCACCCCGAGGTGCTGTCGTCGGTGCTGACGCCCGGTGAGATCGAGAAGATCGTCGACGAGGACTTCGCCGGCTACTACTCCGCGAACCCGGCGTCGGACTTCGCGCTGCACGTGTGGACCAACAACGCGCTGCTGTCCGCGGCGACCCTGGCGCTGGGCGTGCTGATCGTGCCGGCGGTGTTCCTGCTGTGGGGCAACGCGGAGAACCTCGGGCTGATCGCCGGCATCATGATCGGCCACGACCGGGGCGGGTTGTTCTTCGGGCTGATCTCGCCGCACGGGCTGCTGGAGCTCACCGAGCTGTTCGTCAGTACGGCGGCCGGGCTGCGGCTGGGCTGGGCCTGGATCGCGCCGGGGCCGCGGACCCGGATGCAGGCGCTGGCGCGGACCGGGCGGGCGACGATCGGGATGGCGATCGGGCTGGCCGTCGTCCTGCTGGTGACCGGTGTGATCGAGGCGTTCGTGACGCCGTCGACGCTGCCGACCGCGGTCCGGGTCGGGATCGGCGTGACGGCCGAGATCGCGTTCTTCGCCTACGTCTGGACGCTGGGCCGGCGCGCGGTCCGGGCCGGTGAGTACGGCGACGTCGAGGAGGCCGGCCAGGAGGCCTTCGACCCGGTCTCGGTCTGACCGCGTGTTCACGAATCGCCTCGCCAGAAGGCGATTCCCAGGCGATATGCGAACACAGCACGTTGTCAGAGGCGGCCGGCCTTCTTGAGGGCCAGGTACGTGTCGGCGAGGGCGGGTGCGATCCGCTCGGGGTCCTCGTCGACGACGGTGACGCCGGCGCGGGTGAGGATCGCGGTGACGCGGTCGCGGTCGAGCCGGGCGCGGGCGGCGGAGGCGGCGCCGTACACCTCGATCACGTCCGACCGCGCGGCCTCCATCGCGGTCAGCCGCGGGTCGGCGACCGACGCCAGTACGACGAGGTGCCGGCGCAGCAGCGGGCCGATCGTGGGCAGCAGCGACTCCTCGATGACCGCCGGGTCGAGACCGGTCAGCAGGACGACGAGGGAGCGCTGGCCGAGCCGCTCCAGCACCTGCGACACCACGACCCGGAAGTCGGTCTGCACCAGCTGCGGCTCGACGTTCGCCAGCGCGTTCACGAACGATGGCAGCACGTCCTCCGGCGCGGGGCGTCGTACGTCGGCGCGCACCTCGGCGTCGACCGCCAGCAGGCTCACCCGGTCGCCCGCGCGGGTCGCCAGCGCGGCCAGCAGCAGCGCGGCGTCCATCGCGTGGTCCAGCCGCGGCGCCCCGATCTCGCCCAGGCCGACCCGGCCCGCGGACAGCCGGCCGGAGTCGATCACGATCGCCACCTGCCGGTCCCGCTCGGGACGCCAGGTGCGCACCACGACAGCCTGCCGGCGGGCGGTGGCGCGCCAGTCGATGCTGCGCACGTCGTCACCCGGCACGTAGTCGCGCAGCGAGTCGAACTCGGTGCCCTGGCCGCGCACCAGCAGCGCGGTCCGGCCGTCCAGCTCGCGCAGCCGGGCCAGCCGGGACGGCAGGTGCTTGCGGCTGTTGAACGGCGGCAGCGCGCGGATCGTCCACGGCACCTTGTGGCCGCCCTGCCGGCCGGCGAACCCGAGTGGGCCGATCGACCGGATGGTCACGCGGGTGGCGTGCCGGTCGCCGCGCCGCGTCGGCGTGAGCCGGATCGTGAGCCGGCGCCGCTCACCGGACGGCAGGTCGAGAGGGTGCCGCGGCTGGACCACGCCCGCCGACGGCGGCCAGGCGTCGCGCAGCACGCCGCGGACCCGGCGGCCGGGGTTGGCGACCAACAGCTCGGTGGTCGCGGTCGACCCGAGCCGCACGGAGGTGTCACCGTCGCGGGTCAGTACCAGGGTGCGCGGCGACCCGGCCAGCGCCACGTCCAGCAGGCAGACCAGGACCACGACGAGCAGCACGACGCCGATCCCGCCCCACGACGGCATCACGAACCCCACGAACGGCACACCGGCCGCCGTGAGGAAGGCCGCCCGCCAGGTGATCACCACGTCGTACTCCGGACGTCAGCGGGGGACGGGGACGGTGGCGAGGACGGACTCGAGGACGGCGTCGGGGGTGACGCCTTCGAGCTCGGCCTCGGGACGGATCTCGATCCGGTGCCGCAGCGCGGGACGGGCCATCGCCTTGACGTCGTCGGGGATGACGTAGTCCCGGCCGGACAGCCAGGCCCAGGCGCGCGCCACGTGCAGCAGCGCGGTCGCGCCGCGCGGGGAGACGCCGAGCTGCAGCGACGGCGACTGCCGGGTGGCACGGCACAGGTCGACGATGTAGGCGAGCACGTCGTCGCGGACGGCGACCCGTCGTACCGCGGCCTGCCCGGCGGCGAGCTCCTCGGGGCCGGCGACCGGCCGCAGCCCGGCCGCGGCCAGGTCGCGCGGGTCGAAGCCCTGCGCGTGCCGGGCCAGTATCGCGATCTCGGCGTCCCGCGGCGGGATGTCCAGGGTCACCTTGAGCAGGAACCGGTCCAGCTGCGCCTCGGGGAGCGGGTAGGTGCCCTCGTACTCGACCGGGTTCTGCGTGGCCGCCACCACGAACGGCGCGGGCAGTTGGCGCGGCAGGCCTTCGACGGTGACCTGGCGTTCCTCCATCGCCTCCAGCAGTGCGGCCTGCGTCTTCGGCGGGGTCCGGTTGATCTCGTCGGCGAGCAGGATGTTGGTGAACACCGGGCCCTGCCGGAACTCGAACTCCGACGTCTTCGCGTCGTACACCAGCGACCCGGTGACGTCACCCGGCATCAGGTCCGGGGTGAACTGCACGCGCTTGGTGTCCAGCCGCAGCGCGGTCGCCAGGGCGCGCACCATGAGCGTCTTCGCAGTGCCGGGCACGCCCTCGATCAGCACGTGGCCGCGGCACAGCAGTGCGAGTACCAGCGCGGTGACGGCGGTGTCCTGACCGACGACGGCCTTGCCGATCTCGATCCGCACGGCCGCGAGCGATTGCCGCGCGCCGTCCGCGGACGGGGGAGCGTCAGCCGTCGTCGAGGGTTCGGTAGTCACGGTCGTCGTACCTCCTGGGTGAGGGCGTCCAGCTCTCGGGACAGGGTCAGCAGGGCCGCGTCGTCGTACGGCGGCGGACCGTACAGCAGCTGGTGGACGGCGGCGGGGTCCCGGCCGGTGCGCCCGGCCACGGCGCTCACCACCGCGGCGGGTTCGGCGCGCAGCCCGAGGCCGAGCGCGCCGCGCATCCGGGCCAGCGCCGACTCGCGCAGCGCCCAGCCGGCCCGGTCCCGGGCCCGCGACCGCCGGTACAGCCGGGCCCGGCCCTCGGTGGTCTCGGCCGCGTGCACGACCACCGGCAGCGCCTCCGGTACGACGGGCCCGAGGCGGCGGCCGCGCCACAGCGCGAACACCAGCGCGGTGAACGCGGTCATCCAGGCCACGTACCGCGCCCAGTCCGGGACGAGCGGGTTCGCCGGGTCGGCCTGGGGGTCGGCGTCCTCGAAGCCCGGCAGGAACCAGGTCAGCTCGCCGTGCGTGCCGAGCAGGTTCAGCGCCAGCGCCGCGTTGCCGTCCTCGGCCAGGTGCGCGTTGGTGAACGAGGCTGGGGTGCCGACCACATCGACGATCCGGTCGCCGTCGGTCAGCCGGACCACGCTGCCGTGGATGCCGTCGCCGTAGCAGCTCACGGCGCCGTCCGGCGCGGAGTACGACGTACCCGCGGCGGTCACCGAGCCGGCCCGGGTGGCGGCGGGCAGGTCGCAGCCGGACTCGCGGCTGCCGGAGGCCAGGCTGCCGGCGATCTCCACGCCCGGGGCGAGCTCGTCCAGCGCGCGCGAGGCCGGCCGGAACAGCACGATGTGGCTCCAGCCGGCCCGGCCGATCGCGCTCCAGGTCGCGGCGTCGAGCGAGCCGCCCGGCGCGACCAGCAGGGTGTGGCCGGCGCCGTCGACCGGGGTGGCGGCGGCGACCGCCGCGGTGCCGGTGACGTGCACGTTGTGGCTGCCGAGCAGCACCGCGAGCGCCTTCGCACCGGCCGGGTCGGTCGAGTCCGGGCTGAACGGACCGCTGGTCCGCGCCGTGCTGAAGAAGACGAACGCGAGGAAGAGCCCGAGCACCGCGCCGATCACCAGCACCGGCCGCCGTACCGACCGCCAGACCTCGCCGGGGCTGCGCTGCAAGCTGGTCGCCGAACTCATCCCGCCGCCCCGATCAGGGACCGCGTCGACACCGTCCGCGCCGCCTCGTCCGCGGTCGCGACCGTCGCGTAGTGCTGCGGGGTCGCCGTGCGGTCGCCGTACACGACCTCGTCGAACGCGGTCGCCGCGGGCGCCAGCCGGTCCCGCAGCGCCGGCACCGCGGCACCGGCGTCGTCGACCACCTCGTGCGCGGTCCGCCCGGCGCGGTCGTCGAGCACGGTCCGCTCGACCAGCTCGGCGGCACAGGCGCGGAACCGGGCCCGCACGGCGGTGGCGTAGTCCCCGGCCGCGGCCGCCCGCTCGGCCTCCGCGCGGTACTGCTTGGCCGACAGCACCGGCTCGTCGCCGAACACCGAACCGGCCGCCCGCCGTGTCGTGCGCAGCACGCCGGCCCGCCAGAACACGATCACGACGACGAGCGCGATCACCCCGGCCAGGATCACCAGCCCGCCCTTGCCGCCCGGTGCGCGCCCGGACACCTCGTTGAGCAGGTCGAGCAGCCACTGCATCAGGGTGTCGAGCAGACGGCCGATCCAGGTCGACGCGGTCCGGTCGTACGCGCCCTTGGCCAGCTCCCGGCGCGCCTCGTCCGCGGCCTGCTCACGCCCGATGTCCACCGGCGGCTCGGCCGCCACCAGGCGTACGACGCTCAGCAGCGCGCTCACCGGCCGTCTCCCACGGCGGGCGGTATGACGACCTGCGCCCGCGGCCGGAGCGCGGGTCGCAGCCACAGGTCCAGGCCCTCGCGCCGGACCCGCAGGTCCAGGTACAGCATCGCCTGCACCGCGGTCACGAACGACAGGCTGGCGATCGTGGTCATCAGGATCCCGGCGGCGCCGGCGATGCCGACCGAGATCGCCGCCACCCGCCCCGCGCCGCCGCTGAACCCGATCCAGGCGCCGAGGCTGGCGATCAGCGCGAACACCCCGGTCTCGACCGCGTAGCCGACGATCCACACGACCACGCCGGCGAACAGCAGGATGCCCAGGGTGCGCCAGAACTTCCCGTGCACCAGCCGCCAGGAACGCTTCAGGGCACCGCCGACGCCGACCCGCTGCGGGACGTACAGCCCGAGGTCGGGCGCCTTGCGGCCCTCCAGCAGGATCACCGTGCCGGCCATCGCCAGCCGGACGCCGAAGACCACCAGCACCGGCACGCCGGCCAGGCCGAGGAGTACGGCGACCAGCCCGGCCGCGGCCGACGAGGTGAGCGAGACCCCGAACGCGGCGCCGAAGGTCAGCCCGAACCAGACCGCGAACAGCCCGATCAGGATCAGCGACTGGACCGCGCCCACGCCGAGCAGCGCCGGCAGGCTCGGCCGGACCAGCCGGAGCAGCTCGCGCGCGCCGACCCGGGCGTTCAGCTGGCTGCGGACCGCGGCGATCGCGATGATCCCGCTCAGCACCGTGCCGGCGACGGTGTAGAGGACCAGCTCGCTGCCGTACATCACTACCAGCCCGGCCACCCGGGCGCCGGACATCTGGTCGTCGCCCGGGTCCTCGGCGAACAGGCCCGGCAGCCCGCCCGGCACCGACACCTGCGCGATCAGGGCCTGGACGGCGACCACGACCAGGGACCCGACCGCCGGAAGGCCGAGCATCACGGCCTTGTTCTCGGAGATGGTCCGGGCGGCGTTGTCGAGCAGGTCGACCGGCAGCCACGGCCGGAGCAGGTCACGATCCGCCACGATCCACCCCTTCCGCCTCTCGCCGGCGCCCCGCTGGAACGTCGTACCCGCTGATCCCCCCGACCCGCGGGTGCACCATCATCACAGGAACGACCGGTCATTCGGTGACAATGGGACACTATCCACAGGCCCGCCGAACGGCTCGGCGGCCTGCAGAACCGGACAGGAGCTGGCGTGGCTGACGGCAACCGCACGACGCGAGGGCGGGTGCTCATCGTGGACGACGACACCGCGTTGTCCGAGATGCTGAGCATCGTGCTGCGCAACGAGGGGTACGACACCCAGCTGTGCGCCACCGGGGACAAGGCGCTGGCCGCGTTCCGCGACTCCAAGCCCGACCTGGTGCTGCTGGACCTCATGCTGCCCGGCATGGACGGGATCGACGTGTGCCGCCAGATCCGCGCCGAGTCCGGTGCGCCGATCGTGATGCTGACCGCGAAGAGCGACACCGTCGACGTGGTGCTGGGCCTGGAGTCCGGGGCCGACGACTACGTTGTGAAGCCGTTCAAGCCGAAGGAGCTGGTGGCCCGGATCCGGGCCCGGCTGCGCCGGATGGACGAGCCGGGGCCGGAGTCGCTGAGCATCGGCGACCTGACCATCGACGTCGCAGGGCACTCGGTCAAGCGCGGAGGCGAGACCATCCAGCTGACGCCGCTGGAGTTCGACCTGCTCGTGTGCCTGGCCTCCAAGCCGTGGCAGGTGTTCACCCGTGAGGTGCTGCTGGAGCAGGTCTGGGGCTACCGGCACGCGGCCGACACCCGGCTGGTCAACGTGCACGTGCAGCGGCTGCGCTCCAAGATCGAGCGCGATCCCGAGCACCCCGAGATCGTCGTGACGGTCCGCGGGGTCGGATACAAGGCAGGCGGAGACTGAGCAGGTACGACACCGGACAGGGGCACGACTCGGGGTACGACGCCCCGGACGGCCCCGTTCTGCCGCGCAGCCTGTGGACGCACCCGCGCCGCTGGCCCGACCTGTGGCGCCGCTCGATCCAGGTCCGGATCGTCGCCGGCACGCTGCTGATGTCGGCGGTCGTGGTCTTCCTGGTCGGCTGGGTGATGATGAACCAGGTCACCGAGGGCATCCTGCAGTCCCGCCGCGAGGGCGCCCGCACCGAGGCCGCCGCCCAGATCCGCGACACCCAGGTACAGTTCGACGCCACCGACCCGACCCGGATGTCCATCGACTCGCTGCTGAACCAGATCGTCGAGGCCAATGCCAACCGGGGCGGTGACGGCCTGTACGACGTGGCCCTGCTGGTGCCGACGAACGCGCCCAACCCGACCACGACGTCCAAGCGCACCAGCAAGAACGTCGACGCGTCGTCGGTACCGGACGAGCTGCGGGCGCAGGTGGCCGTCGACCCGGACTCCAGGATCTGGGACACCTACACGAAGGTGCAGTACACCGACGGCCGCGCGCCGCAGCCGGCGCTGGTGGTCGGCGCCCGGGTGCGGCTGCAGAACGAGTACTACGAGCTGTACTACCTGTTCCCGCTCGTCCAGCAGCAGCAGACGCTCGACGTCGTGCAGCGCGCGCTGGTGACGGCGGGGTTCCTGCTGGTGATCCTGCTCGGCGCGGTTGCCTGGCTGGTCACCCGGCAGGTGGTCACACCGGTGCGGATGGCCCGGCGGATCGCGGAGCGGTTCGCGGCCGGCCGGCTGGAGGAGCGGATGCAGGTCCGCGGTACCGACGACCTGGCCCGGCTGGCGATCTCGTTCAACCAGATGGCCGGCAGCCTGCAGCGGCAGATCCGCCAGCTGGAGGAGCTGTCGCGGCTGCAGCGCCGGTTCGTGTCGGACGTCTCGCACGAGCTGCGCACCCCGCTGACCACGGTCCGGATGGCGGCCGACCTGCTGCACGAGTCCCGCGACGGCTTCGACCCGGTGACCCGCCGCTCGGTCGAGCTTCTGCAGAACGAGCTGAACCGGTTCGAGGCGCTGCTCGTCGACCTGCTGGAGATCAGCAGGTTCGACGCCGGCGCGGCCGCGCTCGACCGTGACGAGGTGGACCTGCGCGACATCGTGCACCGTGTCGTCGACGGCAGCCGCGCGCTGCTCGCGCACCGCGGCGCGCCGCTCACCCTGCGGCTGCCCGGCGAGCCGGTGACGGCCCGGGTCGACCAGCGCCGGATCGAGCGGATCCTGCGCAACCTGGTCGGCAACGCGATCGAGCACAGCGAGGGCCGCCCGATCGAGGTGATCGCGGCGGTCAACGACGACGCCGTCGCGGTCGCCGTCCGCGACCACGGCATGGGGTTCCGCCCGGAGGAGGCCGCGCTGGTCTTCGGCCGGTTCTGGCGAGCCGACCCCGCGCGCGCCCGCACCACCGGCGGCACCGGCCTCGGCCTGTCCATCGCGCTGGAGGACGCCAGGCTGCACGGCGGCGGCCTGGACGCCTGGGGCGCGCCGGGCGAGGGCGCCTGGTTCCGGTTGACGCTGCCGCGCCGCGACGACGAGCCGTACGACGCCTCGCCGCTGCCGGCGCGGCCGCCGGACGCGCCGAGGCCGTCGCTCGTCGGTGAGCTGATCGAGGTCGGTGCGCCGTACCAGAAACTGACCGACCAGGAGCCGTCGTGACCCT
>DASXRB010000201.1:0-5033 GCA_036506875.1 Kribbellaceae bacterium
CGGTCAGAGGGGAATCTAACCAGTGACGGTACCCATTGACATGGGAGACTGCTCCTTCAGGCGGATCGCGACAGTGGAGTGAGGACTTGACCACCAGGGGTTGGAGCTTCGGCAGGGCCTTGTTCGTCGGCGTCCTGCTGATCTCGGTCATCCTCGTCACCTGCGGCGTGGTCGCTGTCAGCGCCGGCTCGTCGGGCAACTCGGCCGAGGCGGCACGCCCCGTCCCGGCGCAGCCGGACCACACCGTCGGCGTCATCGGGACCATCACCGGACCGTTCGCCACGCTGCGCGACAGCGAGCGCCCGCAGCCCCCGAGGCCGAAGCCGAAGCCCACGCCGCCGCGCAAGCCCACCGCGAAGGTGGTGCGGATCATGCCGCTCGGCGACTCGCTCACCAAGGGGTTCGGCGACGGCTACTCGACCGCCTGGACCGTCGGCTACCGCGCGGACCTCTACCGGCGGCTCACCGCGGCCGGTCTCAAGGTCGACTTCGTCGGCTCGCAGCGCTCCGGCACCCCCGACCCGGACCACGAGGGCCACTCCGGCTGGCAGATCGACCAGCTGTCCCGCAACGCGACGCGCTGGGTGAAGAAGTACCAGCCGGACGTCGTACTGCTGATGGCCGGCACCAACGACATCAACCACAAGACCGACCTGGCGCACGCGCCGGCCCGGCTCGGCCTGCTGATCGACCGCGTCCTGGCGGCCAAGCCGGGTGTGATGGTGATGGTCGCGACCATCCCCGCGCGGCGGCCGCCGTCGAAGCGCGCCGCCGAGACGGCCGCGTTCAACCGCGGTGTGATCGCCCAGGTCGCGGCCCGCTGGCGGGCCGGCAAGCCTGTCTCGCTGGTGCCGATGTACGTGCTGCACCCGGCGGCCGACGAGTACCGCGACGCGGTGCACCTGAACCGCTGCGGCTACCTCAAGCTCTCGTTCGTCTGGTACCTCTATCTGCGCCGCAGCGCGCTCAACGCCACCCGCAGGCCGTGGCCGCTGGGCGCGGACCCGCTGCGCCACCCGACCTGCGTGCCGCCCCGCTGACCTCTCGTACGGAGGACCGATGACCGGACCGCTGTCGGAGTCCACCGACGTCGACGCGCACCGGCGACGCTTCGAGGCCATGTACGACGGGGACACCGCACTGCCCTGGGACCGCGGCGGCCCGAACCGGATCTTCGCCGACTGGGCTCGTGAGCGCGGCGTCGACGGCACCGGCCGGAACGCGCTGGTGATCGGGTGCGGGCTCGGCGGTGACTCGGAGTTCGCCGCCTCGCTCGGGTTCGAGACCACCGCCTTCGACTTCGTGCCGGCCGCGATCGAGGAGGCCCGCCGCCGGTACCCCGGCTCGCACGTCGGCTACCAGGTCGCGAACCTGCTGGACCCGCCCGCCGAGTGGGCCGGCGCCTTCGACTTCGTGCTGGAGAGCCTGACCGTCCAGTCGCTGTCCCGCGGCCTGCGCACGGAGGCGATCGACCGGGTCCGCTCGTTCGTCGCCCCCGGTGGCACCCTGCTCGTGATCGCCAGCGTGTACGACGAGCCCGACACCCCGAACGGCCCCTGGCCTCTCACCCGCTCCGACATCGAGTCCTTCGCCATCGCCGACCTCGCGCTCGTCCGCCTCGAGACCCCGCCCGGCATCGACAACCGCCCCCGCTGGCGCGCCGAGTTCCGTCGCAAGTGAAACCTTCTACATGTATTACGTAATACACGGAGGGAGCTCAGGATGCGACTGAACAGCAAGGGACAGGTGACGATCCCAGCCGACCTGCGGCACAAGCATCACCTGCAGGAGGGCGACGAGGTCGAGATCATCGAAGAGGGCGGCAAGCTGCAGATCGTTCGCGCCGCGGAGAACGAGACACGAGCACGACGGCTGATCCGCGAGATGCGCGGAAAGGCGACGACGACCATGAGCACCGACGAGCTGATGGAGTTGCTGCGTGGCGAGTAGCTCCCGGCTCTCCGTCGCTCACGGCGATGACACCCTGGTCGACAGCTGCGTGATCCTCGATGCGTTGACGGACGACCCGAAGTGGGCCGACTGGTCGCAGGAGGCGATGAGCACCGCGAGCGACGTCGGCTCGCTCGTCGTCAATCCGATCATCTATGCCGAGATCGCCGGCGGCTTCGATGCCATCGAGGATCTCGACGGCGCACTACCCGCCGAAGTCTTCCGGCGAGAAGCACTGCCCTACCACGCCGCCTTCCTGGCGTCGCGCGCGGACCGCGCATACCGGCGGAACAGCGGCGCGAAGCGCTCACCGCTGCCCGACTTCTACATCGGCGCGCATGCCGCCGTCTTCGGCTACCGTCTGCTGACCCGCGGCGCGGCGCGCTACCGTACGTACTTCCCGAGGCTCAGGATCGTCGCTCCCGAGCGCTGAGTGTGGCCGCGCGGGGGCGGGCGGCTATCGTACGGAGGAACCTGTATGGTCTCCGAGCGTCCGCCAAGCATCTGTTGAGCGTTGTCAGAAGGGTTTTCATCGACGTGTCCATCCTCACCGGCTCCGACATCCTCGTCACCGGAGGCACCGGCTCCTTCGGCAAGGCCTTCATCAAGAACGCGCTGGAGACGCTCGACCCGCGCCGGATCATCGTGTTCAGCCGCGACGAGCTGAAGCAGTGGGAAGTCCGGCAGATGTTCAACGACGACCCGCGGCTGCGCTGGTTCATCGGTGACATCCGGGACCGCGACCGGCTGAACCGCGCGATGCACGGTGTCGACTACGTCGTACACGCCGCCGCGCTGAAGCAGGTCGACACCGCGGAGTACAACCCGTGGGAGTTCGTCAAGACCAACGTCATCGGCTCGCAGAACGTGATCGAGTCGACCATCGACGCCGGGGTCAAGAAGGTCGTCGCGCTGTCCACGGACAAGGCGTCCAGCCCGATCAACCTGTACGGCGCCACCAAGCTCACCGCGGACAAGCTGTTCATCACCGGCAACCACTACGCCGCGTCGTACCCGACCCGCTTCGCGGTGGTCCGCTACGGCAACGTCATGGGCAGCCGCGGCTCGATCATCCCGAAGTTCCGCGCGCTGCACGCGGCAGGTGAGTCGCTGCCGATCACCGACCTGCGCTGCACGCGGTTCCTGATCACGCTGCCCGAAGCGGTCAAGTTCGTGGTCGACTCGTTCGAGATCATGCAGGGTGGCGAGCTGTACGTGCCGCGGATCCCGTCGATGAAGATCACCGACCTGGCCCAGGCGATCGCGCCGGGCGCCAAGATGCACGACATGGGCCTGCGCCCGGGCGAGAAGCTGCACGAGGAGATGATCAGCCCGGAGGAAGGCCGCCGCGCACTGCTGATCGGCGACCGGTACGTGCTGCAGCCGGATCTGGCGACCTGGGGCTACAAGGCGCCCGACCACGGCGTCCCGGTGCCCGAGGGCTTCCACTACACCTCGGACAACAACGACCAGTGGTACTCGATCGACGAGATCACCAAGATCCTCGAGTCCGATGTCTGACCGGATCCTGCCCTACGGCCGGCAGTCGATCAACGAGGACGACATCGAGGCGGTCGCCGCGGTCCTGCGCGGCGACTGGCTGACCACCGGCCCGGCCGTCACCGCCTTCGAGGAGGCGGTCTCGGAGGTGGCCGGCGGTCACCCCGCGGTCTCCTGCACGTCGGGGACCGCGGCGCTGCACATCGCCTACGCCGCGCTCGGCGTCGGCCCGGGTGACGAGGTCGTCTCCACGCCGATGACCTTCGTCGCGACCGCGTCGGGCGCGACCCTGCTGGGCGCGAAGGTGGCGTTCGCCGACGTCGAGGAGGACACCGCGCTGATCGACCCGGCGGCGGTCGAGGCGGTCGTCACCGACCGGACCAAGGTGATCGCGGCCGTCGACTACGCCGGCCACGCCTGCGACTACGACGCGCTGCAGCCGATCGCGGACCGGGTCGGCGCGACGACGCTGGACGACGCGGCGCACTCGGTCGGCGGCACCTACAAGGGCCGGCCCGTGGGCGACCTCGCCGACGTCACCACGTTCTCCTTCTTCCCCACCAAGAACCTCACCACCGCCGAGGGCGGCGCGGTCGTCGCGAAGGACGCGGACACAGCGCTCAAGGCGAAGGAGTTCCACAACATCGGCCTGATGCGGGACCCGCAGCGGTTCCGGATCACCGACGAGGGCCCGTGGCACCAGGAGGTGCACGAGTTCGGGCTGAACTACCGGCTCACCGACGTCGGCGCCGCGCTCGGGCTGTCGCAGCTGAAGCGGCTGGCCGGGTTCGTGAAGCGCCGCGCGGAGATCACGGCGCGCTACAACGAGGCGTTCGCCGGCGTGGACGGCCTGCGCACCCCGCCGCAGCGCGAGTACGTCGACCCGGCGTGGCATCTCTACCCGGTCCGGGTGCTCGGCGGCCGCCGCCGCGAGGTGTTCGAGAAGCTGCGCGCGTCGGGTATCGGCGTGCAGGTCAACTACGTCCCGGTCTACTGGCACCCGGTGTTCGAGGACCTGGGCTACAAGCGCGGCATGTGCCCGAACGCCGAGGCGTTCTACGCCGAGGAGATCTCGCTGCCGATGTTCCCCGACCTCACCGACGCCGATGTCGAACGCGTGATCGACACCTTGACCGCGCTGGTGTCGTGACCAGGATCACAAGTAGGGTCTCCGCATGCGACGCCTGAAGGATCTCCTCAAGCGCGCCCGCGGCGACGCGCGGTTGAGGCTCACCGCACGCAACCTCGACGACCAACTGCGGTCGATCGCAGAGCGCCTCGAGCGGATCGAGAAGCTGCTCGACCAGGGCACCACACCGCAGGCCACACTGCGCCCGTCGATCGACCGGGACGCCTGGAAGTCCGCCGCGCAGGAAGGCGAGCTGGCCTTCCACACGCGGCACAACTTCCGGGCCGAGGAAGCGACCTGGCAACAGTGCGTCAAGCGTGACTGGGAGATCCTCGGCATCGAGCCGACCGGCTGGGAGGGCAAGTTCGTCGTCGACGTCGGCGCCGGTAGCCGGCTGCGCAGCCTGTACTTCCAGGGCGCGCGGCTCGCGGTCCTCGAGCCGCTGGCCGACCGG
>DASXRB010000202.1:0-1643 GCA_036506875.1 Kribbellaceae bacterium
GCGGCGGCCGGGGCGCCGGTGTGGTCCAGGCCGAGCAGGGCGGCGCCGACGACGGGCGGGGTCCGCACCACCCGGGCGACGGCGAGCGGTGCGACCGCCTTCAGGTCCTGCTCGATCTGGTCGGTCAGCTGCCGGTGCCCGGCCGTCAGCACCCCGCCGCCGAGGATCACGTCGACCGGCTCGGTGAGCAGGTCCAGCCGCCGCATCGCCACTTCGGCCATCACGACGACCTCCTCGGCCTGGCGTCGTACCAGACCGAAGGCGACCTCGTCGCCGGCCGCGGCGACCGCGAAGAGCACCGGGGTCGCCTCCAGCCGCCGGGCCGCGGGGATGTCGCCCAGGTGCAGGGCCTCGATCAGCGCCGGCATCGACGGCACGCCGAAGTGCTCCGGCAGCGCCGTCGCCAGCGCGGTCGCGGGGCCGCGGCCGTCGTCGGCCCGGGCGGCGTGCCAGATCGCCTGGGTGGCCAGCTCGCTGCCGCCGCCCCAGTCCCCGGACAGCGCGCCGAACGCGGGGAACCGGGCGGTCCGCCCGTCGGGCAGGATGCCGGCGCAGTTGATGCCGGCACCGCACACCACCGCGATCCCGCGCGGCTCGTCCACCCCGGAGCGCAGCAGCGCGAACGTGTCGTTGCCGACGTACGTCGTCCGCCCCCAGCCGCGCCGCGTGATCGCGTGGTGCAGCCGCTCCTCCTCGACCGGCACGTCCGCGTTCGCCAGGCAGGCCGACACGTGCTCCGCGACCGGGTCGCCGGCCTCGACGTCCAGACCCGCCGCCCGGGCGGCCGCGGCGACGACCGGGGCCAGCGTGGCGACCGCGGGTTCCGCGCCCACGGTGTGCGGGTGGAAGCCGCCACCGCGTGCCGTGCCGAGCACGGAGCCGTCCGGCCCGACGAGCGCGACGTCGGTCTTGCTGTTGCCGGCGTCGACCGCCAGCACGCCGCCGGGCACCAGCGGCGTCACGCCCATGGCAGGTACGCGCGGTTGTGCGCGAGCAGCGCGTCGGTGAGCGCGCCGGCCTGGTCGACCTGGCCGACCAGCGGGTGCGCGAGCAGCGCGTCGAAGACCCGGTCGCGGCCGCCGCGCAACGCGGCGTCCAGCGCCAGCTGCTCGTACGACGTGACGTGTGCGACCAGGCCGGCGTAGAGCGGCTCGAGTGTTGCCACCGGCAATGGTTCGGCCCCGGCGGCACCGACCCGGGCGGGCACCTCGATCACCGCGTCGTCGGGCAGGAACGGCAGCGTGCCGCCGTTGCGTACGTTCACCACCTGGACGTCGCCGGTGTCGTTCAGCAGCGAGGACGCGAGCGCGACGGCGGCCTCGGAGTAGTACGCGCCGCCGCGCCGCGACAGCAGCTCGGGCTTCTCGTCCAGCGCCGGGTCGCCGTACAGCTCCAGCAGCTGCCGTTCGATCTCCGCGACCTCGGCGGCCCGCGACGGCTTCTGCAGCTGCTCGCGGACGACGGCGTCGTGGGCGTAGTAGTACCGCAGGTAGTACGACGGCACCACGCCGAGCCGGCTGAGCAGCTCGGCCGGGAGACCGAGGTCGGCGGCGATGTCGGCACCGTGCTCGGCGAGCAGCTTCGGCAGCCGGTCTTCCCCGTCCACGCGGACCGCGCGCTCCCAGGTGAGATGGTTCAGCCCG
>DASXRB010000203.1:0-2935 GCA_036506875.1 Kribbellaceae bacterium
GTACCGGATCACCGAGATGTGCGAGATGCTCTCGCCCGAGGACCGGCTCGACCGCCCGTCGGACCGGACCGTCGTACCAGAACCGACCGACTGACGCGAAGGTTGCCCGCGGCAACGAGTCAGCCGCGGCCCGGCGCGCCCCGCTCGGCCGGCAACGCGACGGACAGCGCCGGCGCCACCACCATCACGATCAGCAGCGGGATGCGGAGCCACTCCGGGAAGGCGAACCCGGTGCACACCTCACGCACCGCCGGGTCCGTGAAGTCCGGGGGCCGTCGGGGCCGGCTATGGGTTTCGGCCTCGTCCGCCGCCCCTTCGGCGCGTGCGTCCGCGATGTGCGCCCGGACCTCGTCGACCAGTTCGGCACGACGCTCCGCGGGCAGCACCCCGGCCGCGGCCTCGAGCCGCGCCAGATAGTCGCCGACCAGCATGTCCGGATCGTTCACGACCGTCATCCCGGTCTCCCCTGTGTCGGAACCTTGTCGACGGAGTCGCGGAAGCGGACCCAGTCCTCGGCGAACGCGTCCAGCGCCTGCCGGCCGTGCGTGGTGAGCCGGTAGTACCGCCGCGACGGTCCCGACTCCGACTCCTGCCAGGTCGTGTCGACCAGGCCGTCACGACGCAGCCGGCTGAGCAGTGGGTAGATCGTGCCCTCGCTGGTGACCAGCCCGTCGACCGGTTCGAACCCGAAGGCCAAGCGCATCGAGTTCCGCTGCCCGGACCCGTCGTCGAACCCGTACCTGGCCTTCTCGGCGCAGCTGCTCGCCGGCATCGACGGCATCCGCAACAAGATCGAGCCGCCCGAGCCGGTGGACAAGGACCTCTTCGACGTCTGATCCGCCGGGCGTACCCGTGAAGCCACCCCGCGCCGCCGGCACCTAGCTGCGGCGGCGCGGGGTGGTCGTTCACGTCAGGGCCAGATCTTCGCCCCCGACGGCTGGTCGTCGGACTCGTAGGGCTTCCCGAGCAGCTGGTCGGCGCGGATGCCGAAGTTGGCCATGCAGGCCGTCACCCAGACCTTGCCCTCGGCATGGCTCTTGAACTCGGTGCTGCTGCAGTAGACCTCGCGGTCCTTGGTCTTGAAGCATTGGTAGAACGACACGGCGGCCTCCGTTCGTCCGTGGCGTTCAGACCGTCACAGGCTGGCGGCGCCGCTTGGCGAACAGGTCGGCGAAGCTGACGTCGGCCGACTTCTGGACGGTCCAGGTGTTGTCGACGTTCAAGGTCGCGGTCAGCGCCGTGTTGCCGCCGGTGTACGCGAGCTCCTGGAACGCCGAGACGCTGGTCCCGTCGACCATCTGGCCCTTGATGTAGTCGCCGGCGTCGATGTAGTAGGTCGGGTGCAGCGTGAACGTCTGGTACAGGTTGGGACCGGCGTTGGTGGCGCAGGCGGAGCTTCCGCCCAGGGTGACGGCCAGCGAGCTGGGCTGCTGGCTCGGCAGCGGCACCGTCGGGGAGTCGCTGATCCACAGCGTGTCGCCGGTGGGGGTGCCGACCGCGGGCGTCAGCTGGAAGTCGCCGTTGTAGGAGAACTCGGCCGCGCACTCGGAGCCCGAGTTCGGGTCGGCCGGAAGTGTGCCGCTGCCGGCCCACTGGTATCCCGCCGCGGTGCCCTGTGCCGACCAGGCGAATCCCCAGGTGATTTCCCAGGTGAACACGTACTGGTTGCCGGCGTTGATCGGCTGGGTCAGCCACGCCAGGTTGAGGGTGTCGTACGACGACGACGTGGGAAGTGTCGCGAAGACCGCGAACGTTGGCCGGTCCAGCTCGGAGTTGTTGATCACGGTGAGGCTGTAAGAGTCCGGCATCGGGCTCACCTTTCTGTCGTGGCAGACGATCTGACGGTTGGTTCAGTACTGCGTGGCGTCCGGCGCGCGCGTTCGCCCGACGTCGCCCCTCCCGGCATGTACACCGGCATGGGTTACGTGATGTGATCGACTCGATACGTAAGGTAGCCACGTTGAGACTGGCCTTCGCGTCACGTACTTCTCAACCGCCTCCGGGAGGAATCTGAGGTACTCAACCCGCCGGACCAAGGTGGCCTACCTGCGACGGCCAGATTTCCATCGCCAGGACGCCGCCGCACGAACGATGCGTGCATGGTCCGGCATTGCGCGGGCCAGGCCGTCGTGAGGCCACGGAGGGGACGCAATGCACACAGATGGCAGGTACCTGTCGATCTTCCAGGTCCAGAGAGAGCTCGGGGTGTCGGCTGCGTATGTCGAAGAGCTGATCGCCAGCGGAAGACTGCCGGCGTTCCGGATCCTCGGTCAGTGGCGGATCGATCGAGAGCTGCTGGAACAGATGGTCGACGCGCTGTACGAGGAGTCCGCGGACGACCGCACTTCCGGTGACGTCGCCGGCCAGGAGGCGACGGCTCCGGCCGGCAGGACGGGGATGCCTCCGGCCGGCGGCGCCGAGCGGACGCCGCCCCGCCGGCCGGCGCTGCTCCCCGCGGCCCTGACCGGCCAGCAGCGACGGATCCTCGGACTCGTCGGACAAGGGATGTCCAATGCCGAGATCGCGGCCGGCCTCTCCCTGGAGATCAGCACGGTGAAGAGCCACGTCTCGCGGCTCCTCCAGCGCTGCGGCCTGCGCGACCGCGAGCAGCTCATCGTGCTGGCCTGGAGATCGGGCCTCATGTCCGACGACGACTCATGCGACCCACCGGGGTCCCGAACAGGTGAGAGTGACGTCCTGCCGCATGACGGGGAAGGTCGGTGACGCGTTCGCGCACCGCTCGCGTTCGCACATCGATAGCGGTGTCCCACATCGCTGGCGGTGTGCGAATTGCACCGCGTGCCCGCGATTCCGGTGGCGGCACACTGGCCGGACGGACTCCGCACGTTCCCGCGGAAACGTGTTCGCGACAAGGGGTGGATGAGTTATCACCGGGGTAACAAGAACGTGATCGCCGCGGCAACCTGGCGGACTT
>DASXRB010000204.1:0-18734 GCA_036506875.1 Kribbellaceae bacterium
GAAGGTCCGCACCGAGGGCGGTGACGTGTACTTCGAGGTCACGATGGCCGATGCCTGGGTCTGGGACGTGTACCGCTCGGCGCGGTTCGTGAAGAACGCGAAGGTCGTCACCTTCCGTGACGTGAACATCGAGGAGCTCGCGAAGTCCGACTTCGAGCTCCCGAAGGACTCCGACTTCGGCCGCTGACCAGCTCACCGGACGGCGTCCCACCGGGCCGCCGCTCACCGGACGGCCGCCCGCCGGCTGGCCGACAGGCGCCAGCCAGATCCCATGCGTTCCACGAGGTCCGCGCGGCTGAGGTCGGCCAGGCCGTCGCGGACGGCGGCCACCGTGAGGCCGGCGGTGCGGGCGATCCGGTCCTCCGGCACCGCGGCGAGCACCGGAACCGCGTCCAGCACCCGTTGCGCGATCTCGCCGAGCCGGTCGGTCGCGCGCTCCGCGCCGCGTGGGTAGGTCGTGAGCAGGTCGCCGAGTGCCGCGGTCGCCTCCACGATGTCCTGGACGCCGGTGACCAGGATGGCGTTGCGCTCCCGGACCAGGATGTGAGCGCCGTGTGAGGTCGCGGAGGTGACCGGCCCGGGCACCGCCATCACCGGCCGGTTGCAGCTGTCGGCCCACGAGGCGGTGTTCAGGGCGCCGCTGCGGGCAGCCGCCTCGACGACCACGGTGCCGCCCGTCGCCGCGGCGATGAGCCGGTTGCGGGCCAGGAAGCGCAGCCGGGTCGGTGAGCAGCCCGGTGGCAGCTCGCTGACGAGCAGGCCGTCGGCCGCGATCCGGTCGAACAGCGCCGCGTTGCCCTTCGGATAGCCCTGGTCGAGTCCGCACGCCAGCACCGCGACCGTCACGCCGGACGCGGCGAGCGCCCCGCGGTGCGCGGCGGCGTCGATCCCGTACGCCCCGCCGGACACCACGGTCACCCCCTGGTCCGCGAGCCCGGCCGCGAGCTCGCCCGCCACGTGCTCGCCGTACGACGAGCAGGCCCGGGCCCCGACCAGCGCGACCGACGTGGTGACAGCCAGGTTGAGCCGGAGGCCGCCGCGGACCCACAGGCCGAACGGGACGCCGCACCGGCGGCTGATCTCGCCCGACTCGCCGAGCACCGCGACCTCGTCCGGCCACTCCGCGTCCCCGGGGATCACGAAGCGCCCGCCCAGCCGCTCGATCGCGTCGAGGTCCCGCTCGGGCCGCGCCGTGCTGAAGCGGCCGGCCCACGGCGGCCGCGCGCCACCGCACAGCTCGTCCCAGACCTCGGTGACCAGCCGGTCGCCGATCGCCTCGGCCGCCGTCGGGTCGCCCGGTTCCACAACCCGCGACAGCCCCGCGCGGGCGATCCGTTCCGCACTGCGATCCATCGTCATCCCGCCTTCCGCGCGGTGTCGGGCACCCGCTCGTCGTCCATGCGCACCGACCTGCCGGTGCTCACCTGCATGCCGCTGCGCAGCTGGTTCGCCTCCTGGACCAGGCCGTAGTCGGGCCGCTCGACGCCGCGGAGATCCGCGAGCGTCCAGGCCACCCGCAGCACGCGGTCGATACCGCGCGCGGTCAGCCGGCCCAGCGCGTACTCGGTCTCGAGCAGCGAGTAGGCGCGGTCCTCCAGCCGCAGCTCGCGGCGCAGCACCGGACCGGGCAGCTCGCTGTTCAGCCGCCAGCCCCGGCCCGCGAACCGGAACGCCTGCCGGTCGCGAGCCTCCAGCACCCGGGCCGCGACCGTCGCGGTGTCGTCCACGTCGTACGCGGTCCCGTCGAGGCGGAACGACGGCATCGGCAGGATCTGCCGGCTGATGTCGATCCGGTCCCGGACCGGCGCGCTGATCCGGTGCTGGTACCGCAACACGACGTTGCGCGGGCACTCACACTTGCCGCGCGGGGTGTCGGCCTGGCCGCAGGGGCACGGGTTGGCCGCCAGGACGAGCAGGAACCGGGCCGGGAACCGCGCGTTGGCGATCGACCGGTGCAGCTCGACGTACCCCGACTCCAGGGGCTGGCGCAGGGTGTCGAGCGTGAGCGGGTGCATCTCGGCCGCTTCGTCGATGAACAGCACGCCGCGGTGGGCGCAGCTGATCGCGCCCGGTCTCGGCATCCCCGACCCGCCGCCGACCAGGCTGGCCAGCGACGCGGTGTGGTGCGGCGCTATGTACGGCGGGCGGGTGACGAGCTCGGTCTCGCCGGACAGCAGGCCGGCCAGCGAGTGCACGGTCGACACCTCCAGCGCCTCCTCGGTGCCGAGCTCCGGCAGCAGCCCCGGCAGCCTTTCGGCGAGCATCGTCTTGCCCGCGCCCGGCGGCCCGTGCAGGAACACGTGGTGCCCGCCGGCGGCCGCGACCTCGATCGCGAACCGGCCGTCCTCCTGGCCGATCACGTCGCGCAGGTCGACGTCCGGAACCGGCCGGGTCAGGCTCTCGGGCGTCAGCCGCGGCTCGGCCAGCGGCACCGGCTCGTCCGGGATCGGATCGCCGGTCACGATCGCGAGCACCTGACGCAGCGACCGCACGCCGATCACCGTGATGCCCGGGACCAGGCGGGCCTCGCCGACGTTGAGCTCCGGGACGATGACGTGCTCGAAGCCCGCGTTGGCCGCGGCGAGCGTCATGGCCAGGACACCGCGCACCTCACGGACGCGGCCGTCCAGGCCGAGCTCGCCGACCATCGCGAAGCTTCGCAGCGGCCCGGCCGGGATCGCGTCGTCCGCCGCGAGCACGGCGCACGCGATCGCGACGTCGTAGTGCGAGCCGGCCTTGGGCAGCGTCGCGGGGGACAGCCCGACGGTGAGCTTGCGGTTGGGGAACGCGTGGCCGCTGTTGCTCACGGCGGCGCGGACCCGGTCCCTTGCCTCCGACAACGAGGTGTCCGGCAGCCCGATCAGGGTGGTCTTCGGCAGGCCGCTGGCGATGTCCGCCTCGACCTCGACCAGATGCCCCTCCAGGCCGACCAGCGCGATCGACCACGACTGTGCGAGCGCCATCACGCCACCCCGCGCACGTGGTCGACGACGGCGGCACCGCGGCTCGGCCGGATCACGGCCACGACGTCGATCCGCACCTCCGGCGGCGCCAGGTCGTGCTCGTGCAACCAGATCGCGGCCAGCCGCCGCAGCCGCGCCAGCTTCTTCCACGTGATCCCCTCGGCGGGGCTGCCGAAGGTGTCACTCCGCCGTGTCTTGACCTCGCAGATCACCAGCGCGGCGCCGTCGCGCGCCACGATGTCGATCTCCCCGGCGTGACACCGCCAGTTCCGCTCCAGGATCGCGAACCCCGCCTCCCGGAGATACCGCGCGGCGACCTCTTCGCCGTACTGCCCAACCGCGTCCTTGGCCCGCATCGTCGACCACCTCCGACGACAAGATGCGAGTGTTCGGCCGTCCGCCGGCGGCGATTTCGCGACCTGTGGAAAGGCGGGCGACCGCACCGGGCTGTGGACGAAATCCGGCCCCGGCAGGAATTCCTGCCGGGGCCGGTGCCGTGCTGGGATCAGCCGCGCATGTGGCGGCCGCGGCCGGAGTCGTGCTGCCGTGGCCGCTGCTCCGGCGGCGGGTAGTAGTTGCCGCGCGCGTCGGGCCGGATCGCCCGGAGCCCGCCGGTTCCCGGGTCGGTGTCGTCCATGTCCCAGCTGTCCTCGTTCGCGAGCCGGCTGTGCCAGCGCCCGAACAGGCCGTAGAACGCCAGCCCGAGCACCATCCAGACGGCGAACTTGATCCAGGTGTCGATCTTGAGGTTGACCATCAGCCACAGCGTGGACGCCAGCGACAGCAGCGGAACCAGCGGAACCAGCGGGACCCTGAAGCCACGCTCCAGCTGCGGCTGGGTGCGCCGCAGCGTCATCACGCCGATCGCGCAGAAGGCGAAGGCGAACAGCGCACCGATGACGAGCAGCTCCTCCAGATCCAGCACCTTCGGGTACATCGTGAGGGCGGTGGCCGCGAGTCCGGCCAGCGCCGCCGCACGGGCCGGTGACGAGTACACCCGGCTGACGCGGCCGATGCCCTTGGGCAGCAGGCCGTCACGACCCATGTTGAACAGCACCCGGCTCTGCCCGATCAGGACCACCATGATCACCGTCAGCAGCGAGAGCAACGCACCCACGTTGACGACATCGGCCGCCCACCCGACCCCCACTGCGGCGAGCGCCTCCGAGACCGGCGCCGATCCGCCGAGCTCCTTGTACGGTCGCAGACCGACGAGCACGATCGCCATCGAGATGTACAGCACAGTGACGGCGACGACGCCGAGCAGCATGCCCTGGGGCACGGTCTTGCGCGGTGTGCGGGCGTCCTCCGACGCGGTCGCGATCAGGTCGAAGCCGATGTACGCGAACACGATCGCGCTGGCGGCGGTGACGACCCCCATCATCCCGAACGGGTGCGTCGAGTAGCCGAGCAGCCATCCGAGCAGCGTCGAGGAGTCGGCCTTGCCCTCAGCCGCCGGAGGAATGAACGGGTGGTAGTTCTTGGCGTCGAAGTATCGGGCGCCGACGACGACCACCAGCACGATCACCGCCACCTTGGCGGCGACCACGACCGTGAGCACCCGGGCGGACAGCTTGGTTCCCGTGACCACCATCGCGGTCAGGATGAGCAGCAGGATCGGCGCGACGAGGTTCACCGAGGCGTCCGGCGCCATGTACTTGAGGACCGTCTCGGACGGCTCGTACCCGAAACTGCCCAACGTGGCGACGAAGTACCCGGACCACGCGCGTGCCACGATGGCCGCGGCGGTCACCAGCTCGAGAACGAGCGCCCAGCCGACCAGCCACGCCCAGATCTCTCCGAAGGCGACATAGCTGAAGGTGTAGGCGCTGCCCGAGACAGGGATCGTCGAGGACAGCTCGGCGTAGCACAGCGCAGCGAGCAGGCAGACCACGGCAGCGATCACGAACGAGATCACCACGGCGGGTCCGGCCTGTGTCGCGGCTTGCTTGCCGCTCATCTTGAAGATGCCTGAGCCGATCATCACTCCGAGGCCCAGGACAACGAGATCACGACGGCCGAACAGACGCGGAAGGCGATGCTTCGCGTCCTCGACCCGATTGAACGCCGACTCTACGGGCAGGCGTCGGCCTGCTCCCGGTTCGGTCGCTATAGGGGGCATGGCAGGGTGCCTCCGGTGCGAGGGGACTGACGGGCCAGACAGTATCCGTTGAATCGATGCTGAACCAGGCCTGACCAGCGTGGTGGCTTGAAGGTTTCCCCGCTGACCGCGCAAGGTCGGTGTGTGGCCGGAAAGCCTTCAGAACAAGACGTTCTACCGAGCGCGTTCGAGCAGTTACTGACTGCTTACCGACGCCACTTGGAGGCAGAGCGCGATCTCAGCGCGCACTCGGTGCGGGCCTACGTCGCCGACGTCCGGAGCCTGCTCGAGCACCTCGCCCGGCTCGGCCACGCGGACCTCGCGACAACCGACATCACCGCGATCCGGTCCTGGCTCGCCAAACAGCGCAGCCTGGGCAAGGCCCGTACGACGATCGCCCGGCGCGCGACCGCTGCGCGCGTCTTCACGGCCTGGGCGCACCGCACCGGGTACGCGCCCGACGACCCAGGCGCGCTGCTGGTCAGCCCCGCCGCGCACCGGACGCTGCCCGGCGTGCTCAACCGCCCGGCGGCGTCAGCGCTGCTCGACACCGCCGAGGTCGCGGCCGACGACGGCAGCCCGGTCGCCATCCGGGACCTCGCCATCCTCGAGCTGCTGTACGCGACCGGGATCCGGGTCGGTGAGCTGTGCGGTCTCGACGTCGACGACCTCGACACGTCCCGGCGGGTGGTCCGCGTGTTCGGCAAGGGCCGCAAGGAGCGGTCCGTCCCGTACGGCGTGCCGGCGGCGAACGCGGTCGGCCAGTGGCTCGGGGACGCCCGACCGGTCCTGGTCCGTCCCGGCAGCGGCCCGGCGCTGTTCCTCGGCGCCCGGGGCGGCCGGATCGACCAGCGCACGGTGCGCCGGATGGTGCACGCCCGGCTGGCCGGCGTGCCGGGCGCGCCGGACCTGTCGCCGCACGGTCTGCGGCACACGACGGCCACCCACCTGCTGGAGGGCGGGGCCGACCTGCGCAGCGTCCAGGAGCTGCTCGGCCACGCCTCGCTGGCGACGACGCAGATCTACACCCACGTGTCGAGCGAGCGGCTGCGCGCTGCCTACCGGCAGGCGCATCCGCGTGCTTGAGGCAGGTTCCACCCGGCGATGAGGCAGACTGCGGAGCATGCGGGTTTCGGCGAAGTCTGACTACGCGCTGCGCGCGCTGATCGAGATCACCCGGCGGAGCGGTGAGGACGAGGGGACACGTGTCGTGGCCGCCGAGGAGATCAGCAAGGCGCAGCAGATCCCGCACGGCTTCCTGCAGGGCATCCTCGCCGACCTGCGCCGGGCAGGCATCGTCGCGAGCCAGCGCGGCCAGTCCGGCGGCTGGCGGATGGCGGTCGACCCGTCGAACGTCTCGATCGCGGACGTGATGCGTGCGGTGGACGGCCCGATCGTGAGCATCTCCGGCACCAGGCCCGAGAACGTCGAGTACAACGAGCGCGCCGTGGTCCTGCAGCGGGTCTGGATCGCGGCCCGCGCCAGCCTGCGCGACGTGCTCGAGCAGACCACGATCGCGCACCTGGCCGCCGCCAAGCTGCCGGCCGTCGTCGAGCGCCGTTCTCGCGACCAGGACGCCTGGCACGCCCGCAGTCCCGGCTCCTCCATCTCCACCGGCTGACCCGTCGCGCAGGCCGGCCGGCCCGCCGTGCCTCGGCCACGATGCGGCGCGAGCCTCAGTGCCGCCTGACCAGGACACCCGCGCCTACCGCCAGCCCACCCAGCGCGACCACCGCCGCCGACCCCACCGAGGAGCCGCCCCGCGTCGCGGGGGACCGTGCGAGCGACGCGGGCTCGACGACGGCAGGCTCGACCGACGCCGGGCCGTCGTACGACGTTCGGCCGGAGTGCAGCGACCCGGGCGGGCGCTCGACGGGTGACACCGGCCCGGCGCGGCCATCGCGGAGGGGCAGCAGCCTGACCGGCGTCGCAGCGACCAGCGTGAGCGGATCCAGGTACACGTCCCCGCGCCGCAGCCCCCAGTGCAGGCACGCGCGCGGGGGGCAGTGGCCGCCGGCACCCGACAGCGTCCCGATCGCCGCCCCGGCCGCCACGCGCGCCCCGGCCCTGACAGAAGCGAGCACGGGCTCGTACGTCGTCCGGGTCGCCCCGTGCGACACGACGACCACACCACGCCCCGCCAGCACGCCGGCGAACGTCACCGTCCCGGCGGCGGCCACGCGCACCCCCTGACCGGGGGAGCCGAGCAGGTCGACGCCGCGATGGCCCGGCAGCCAGGGCTCACGAGGCGGCTCGAACCCGCGCACGACCACCGGCCGCGGGCTCAGTGGCCACACCCCGGCAGGCGGCCCGCTCCCGGGTACACGAACGGGCGGCGCGTTCCGCCCGGCGGGAGCCGCGGCCGACGCGCCGCCGGCCCCGACCGCGACGGCGACCGCGCCGAGGACGACAGCGAACAGCTTCACGCAACGGTTCATGCCTGGAATGTGCCGTGGAACACCCGTCGCGCCCGGTCGAGTTCAGAACCTGTGGACGACGGGCCCGTCGTACCGGGTTGTGGATGAGAACCGGCAGACCCCGGCGCCGTCCACAGCGCCGGCCGCCGGTTCGACCCGGGCGGGCGGTTCGTCGTACACTTCCCGTGGCGCCTCGCATCCGCGGGGCGACTTCGCACGCCCGCTGTCCGGTGGCTCACACCAGCGGGCGCACCTCTCGGTCCCGGGCTGACTCAGCCGGGATGGGTGCGCGCGGGCGACAGGTGCGGCGGACCACCCGGTCCGGCGCAGGACAACCGAGACAGGCGTCATCGGCGTGAGCCGGGGCGCGACAGGAGGCACATACTCATGGCCGTCGTGACCATGAAGCAGCTGCTCGAGAGCGGCGTTCACTTCGGGCACCAGACCCGTCGCTGGAACCCGAAGATGAAGCGGTTCATCCTCACCGAGCGCAACGGCACCTACATCATCGACCTGCAGCAGTCGCTGTCCTACATCGACCGCACGTACGAGTTCGTCAAGCGGACCGTCGCCGGCGGCGGCAGCATCCTGTTCGTGGGCACCAAGAAGCAGGCCCAGTCGGCGATCGCCGAGCAGGCGACCCGCGTCGGCATGCCGTACGTGAACCAGCGCTGGCTGGGCGGCATGCTCACCAACTTCCAGACCGTGAACAAGCGGCTCCAGCGCCTCAAGGAGCTCGAGCTGCTCGACTTCGACGACGTGGCCGGCTCCGGCATGACCAAGAAGGAGCTTCTGCAGAAGAAGCGCGAGCACGACAAGCTGCTGAAGACGCTAGGCGGCATCCGTGACATGACCCGGGTCCCGTCCGCGGTGTGGATCGTCGACACCAAGAAGGAGCACCTGGCCGTCGACGAGGCCAAGAAGCTGAAGCTTCCGGTGATCGGCATCCTGGACACCAACTGCGACCCGGACGAGGTCGACTTCCCGATCCCGGGCAACGACGACGCGATCCGCTCGGTCGGCCTGCTTACCCGGGTCGTCGCCGACGCCGTCGCCGACGGCCTGATCGCGCGGTCTGGCCAGGGCGCCGCGGCGGCCGGTGAGGAGCTCGGCGCCGAGGAGCCGATGGCCGCGTGGGAGCGGGAGCTGCTGGAGAGCCAGGGCGCCGCGGACACCCCGGCCGACGCCGCCGCTGCCGCGGAGACGAAGGCCGACGCCGCGACCGAGGCCCCGGCCGCCGACGCGACCGAGACCCCGGTGGCCGACGAGCCGCAGGCCTGAGCACATCCGTACGACGACCCGCTGACGTTCCGACCAAGAGAGAACGAGGAATGGCGAACTACACGGCCGCAGACGTGAAGAAGCTCCGCGACACCACCGGCGCGGGCATGATGGACGCGAAGAAGGCGCTCGAGGAGACCGACGGCGACTTCGAGAAGGCCATCGAGGTGCTGCGCGTGACCGGTGCCGCGAAGGCGGCCAAGCGCGGTGCCGAGCGTTCCGCCGAGAACGGCTTGGTGGCCGCGGCCGAGAACGCGATGATCCAGCTGAGCTGCGAGACCGACTTCGTGGCGAAGAACGAGCAGTTCCAGCAGCTGGCCGCCGACATCGTCACGCACGCCGCGGCGAGCAGGACCGGCGACCTGAAGGCGCTGCTCGACGAGAAGCTGGCCGACGGCAAGACCGTTGGCGAGAACATCGAGGGCCTGGCCGCGGTGATCGGCGAGAAGCTCGAGCTGAGCAAGGTCGTCCTGTTCGACGGCCGGGTCGCGGCGTACATGCACAAGCGCGCCGCGGACCTGCCGCCGCAGGTCGGTGTGCTGGTCGAGTTCGAGGGCGAGAGCGTCGACGCCGCCCGCGGCGCCGCGATGCAGGTCGCCGCGATGCGGCCGCTCTACACCCACCGCGACGAGGTCCCGGCCGAGACGGTGCAGAACGAGCGGCGGATCGCCGAGGCCACCGCCCGCGAGGAGGGCAAGCCGGAGCAGGCGCTCCCGAAGATCATCGAGGGCCGGGTGAACGCGTTCTTCAAGGACGTGGCACTGCTCGACCAGCCGTCGGTCACCGACCAGAAGAAGTCGGTGAAGGCGGTCCTCGACGAGGCCGGTGTGACCGTGAAGCGGTTCGCCCGCTTCGAGGTCGGCCAGGCCTGACACCCCGGTCAGGCCTGACAGCGCAAGGACCGAACAACCGACGAGGAGGCCGGACAGTCGTGACGGAAGCAACGGTGACCGAGACGACCCCGGCCTCCTCGCCGTCTGTGCAGGCCGAGGAGACCAAGCCCGCGCACCGCAGGGTGCTGCTGAAGCTGTCCGGTGAGGTCTTCGGCGGCGGCAAGCTAGGCGTCGACCCCGACGTGGTGAACTCGATCGCCAAGCAGGTCGCGGACGTGGTCCGGGCCGGGGTCGAGGTGGCCGTGGTCGTGGGCGGCGGCAACTTCTTCCGCGGCGCGGAGCTGCAGCAGCGCGGCATGGAGCGCAACCGCGCCGACTACATGGGCATGCTCGGCACGGTGATGAACTGCCTGGCCCTGCAGGACTTCCTGGAGAAGCTCGGCATCGACACCCGGGTGCAGACCGCGATCACCATGGGCCAGGTCGCCGAGCCCTACATCCCGCGCCGCGCCGACCGGCACCTGAGCAAGGGCCGGGTGGTGATCTTCGGCGCCGGGTCCGGGATGCCGTACTTCTCCACCGACACCGTCGCGGCCCAGCGGGCGCTGGAGATCGGCGCCGAGGTGCTGCTGATGGGCAAGCAGGGCGTGGACGGCGTGTACGACTCCGACCCGAAGAAGAACGCCGGCGCGGTCAAGTTCGACCAGCTGACGTACGACGACTTCCTCGCGCGCGGCCTGCGGGTCGCCGACGCGACCGCGATCAGCCTGGCGCGCGACAACGCGCTGCCGATCGTGATCTTCGGCCTGGAGGAGGGCAATATCGCCCGCGTGGTCCGGGGTGAGAAGATCGGCACACTCGTGTCGTCCGGCCAGTAGTGCCGGACCGGCACAGGAGTAGGTTTTCTGCCGACAGGCACACCCGTATGGGCCGCCGTGACGGCGGCCCCGGAACCGGCTGCAGCGTCAGCCACTGGAGAAGGAGGACCGGTCGTGATCGACGAAGCGCTCCGCGAGGCCGAGCAGAAGATGCAGAAGGCCGTGGAGTTCGCCAAGGACGAGTTCGCGGCGATCCGCACCGGCCGCGCCAACCCGGCGATGTTCGCGAACATCACGGCTGACTACTACGGATCCCCGACGCCGATCCAGCAGCTCGCCGGCTTCCAGGTGCCGGAGCCGCGCACCGTGCTGATCTCGCCGTACGACAAGGGCGCGACGAACGCCATCGTGAAGGCGATCCGCGACTCCGACCTGGGTGTGAACCCCGGCGACGACGGCGGCGTGATCCGCGTCGTGCTGCCGCAGCTCACCGAGGAGCGGCGCAAGGAGTACATCAAGCTCGCCAAGACCAAGGCCGAGGAGTCGAAGGTTGCCATCCGCAACATCCGGCGCCACGCCAAGGACAGCGTCGACAAGGCCATCAAGGACGGCGAGGTCGGCGAGGACGAGGGCAAGGGTGCGGAGAAGCGCCTCGACGGGGTGACGAAGAAGTACGTCGACTCCATCGACGAGTTGCTCAAGCACAAGGAAGCAGAGCTGCTCGAGGTATAGGTGGTGGTCGACAGCGCTCCATCAGAGGGCCCGTCCACCACAGGTCGCGCGGGCCGGAACCTGCCTGCCGCGATCGCCGTCGGCGTGCTCCTCGCCGTGGCGATCATCGCCTCGCTGTTCGTCTACAAGGTGCTGTTCGTGGTGCTCGTGCTGGCCGCGATCCTGCTCGCGGTGGACGAGGTGGCCAAGGCGCTGAGCACCGGCGGCACACGGGTCGAGCGGGTGCCGATCATCGCCGGCACGGCCGCGATCCTGGGCTCGGCGTACTTCGGCGGGCCGATGGCGATGCTGGTCGCGAGCGCGCTGACGATCCTGTCGACGATCGTGTGGCGGATGCCGAAGGGCTCGGCCGGGTTCGTGCGCGACACCACCGCGGGCGTGTTCGTCGTCGGCTACGTGCCGGTGCTGGCGGGTTTCGCGATCATGCTGACCAGCCCGGACGACGGACCCTGGCGGGTGGTGACGTTCGTGCTGGTCGTGGTGGCCAGCGACATCGGCGGCTACGCGGTCGGGGTGGTGTTCGGCAAGCACCCGATGGCACCGGCGATCAGCCCGAAGAAGTCCTGGGAGGGGTTCACCGGGTCGGCGGTGACGAGCGTCGTCGTCGGCACCCTCACGGTGCACTACTTTCTGGACGGCTCGCTGTGGGCCGGCGCGCTGGTCGGCGCCGCCGCGGTGGCGACCGCGACCCTCGGCGACCTGATCGAGTCGATGATCAAGCGCGACCTCGGCATCAAGGACATGTCGAACCTGCTGCCCGGGCACGGCGGCATGATGGACCGGCTGGACTCGCTGCTGGCCGCCGCGCCCGTGATCTGGCTGATGCTGCACCTGCTGGTGCGGTAGCCGGTCCGGACACGCCACGGGCGCCGGCCTCGAGAGCCGGCGCCCGCGACATCCTCTCCTTACGAGACGGCCTTCAGCGCGTTGACCTCGCCGGAGCCGTACCAGCTGTTGTGCGCGCTACCGCCCTGGCAGGTCTGCGGCGCCCCGCTGTTCTGCGGGAACGGCGCGTAGGCCGACAGGTCGGTCGGGCAGCTCAGCGCGTCGGTGGCGTTCTGCAACGCCGCCGCCAGCGCGCCGGAGGACATCGACCCGTGCGCGCTGAGGATCAGCGCCGCCACACCGACCGCGTGCGGCCCGGCCATCGACGTGCCCTGCAGCCAGCAGTACTTCGCGCCGTTCTCGACCAGCAGCCGTGCCGGGTTACAGATCGTGCCGACGCTGGAGAACGTCGACAGCACCCGGCCGTGGCCTGGGTCGGCAACAGGCTGCAGGATCGAGTCGCCACCCGGCGCCGCGACGTCGGCGGTCGAGATCCCGTACGACGAGTAGAACGACTTCATCTCCAGGCTGCCGGTCGCCGCGACGCCCACGACACCCGGAACCTCGACCGGCACCACCGCGCACGCGTTGGTGACGTCCCGCTCGACCGCGGTGTCCGGCGGGAAGTCCGGGCTGAGCACGTCGGTCGTCGGGTGCGACAGGTCGGTGCTCTCGTTGCCCTCGGACGCGACCACGGTCACGCCGTTGTGCTGGGCGTACCCGATGGCGCGGCGCTCGGCGTTCCAGATCGCCCGCTGCACCGGGTCGTTCTTGCAGTTGAACAGCCACGGGTCGGCGAAGTAGCTGTTGTTCGTCACGTCGACGCCGTGTGTGGCGGCCCAGACGAACGAGCAGACGACCATCTCCGGGAAGAAGAACCCGTCGTTGTTGCTGGACTTGATGCCGGCGATGCTGACGCCCGGCGCCACGCCGACCACGCCGGTGCCGTTGGCCGCCGCGGCGATGGTGCCCGCGGTGTGGGTGCCGTGCCCGTTGACGTCGTTGCCGGCGACAAGCGGTTGTGGCGCGCCGCTGGAGCAGTCGGTGCTGTTCGCGGCGCTGTAGTTCGGTGCCAGGTCCGGGTGGGTGAAGTCGAGGCCGGTGTCGATGTCACCGACCAGGACCGACTTCGAGCCGGCGTTCACGGCGTGCGCGGCCGGCACGTCGATCTGCGGCATGTCCCACTGGAACCCTGACAGCGAGTCGCCCCACGCGGCGACGGTCTCGGCCACCGCCCCGCCGTCGCCCGACGTGTCCTTGAGCTTGGTGCCGTAGGCGCCGGTGGCGACCGCCGCGTCGACGCCGGACACCTTGCTCATCGCGGCCGAGAAGCCGCTGCTCGACGACCGGGCCACGACGACGCCGATCGCGGAGTAGTTGGCGACCAGGGTGCCGCCAGCTGACTCGACCGCCTGCTTGGCGCCGGTGGTCTTCGCCCCCGCCGTGTAGACGACGAGGTACGTGGACTCGGCGCCGGATCGGGCCGACGCCTGTGGCAGTGCCGCGAGGCTCGCGCCGGCCACGGCGAGTACGCCGATCGCGACGCCAGAACTGCGGATCCTGCGGAATGCTGAACGGCTCACGGTTCCTCCCCCTTTGGGATGTTTGAATTCCGTGTGCCGCGGGCGGGCGGACCCCACGCCTGCTAGCGGTGTCGGGATCATAGGTCGCCGCATACGGCGCTGCGCAAGGGTTCACGCACGGTAACTGGCATCCAGTGACCGATCCGGAATGCAACGGGACGTTGCGTTCCGTGCCGGCCACGAACAGTGCGCGAATCACCGGCACGAGCGCTCGCCCTCGTCGGTAAAGGCCGGGCCGTCGCTGACGACGAACCTCCAGCGGTACGACGCCGGCGACAGGTCGAGCCGGAGCACACCGTGACTCCGATCCTGCCGGGCCTCGCTGTTCGGCGCGGTGCCCGTGAACTCGTACAGCCTGATCCCGCCGGTGCCGACGACGAAGGCCTGGATCCCGGCGTCGTCGCGCACGTCGTCGGGTGTCTGGGGCGCGAAGCGCTCGTAGTCGTGGTTGTGCGCCTGCAGCAGCACGTCGGCGCCGTACTCGTGGAGCAGGTCGATCCACGGCCGGGTGGAGTCGTCGCGGTCGTGCGTGGCCGTCGGTGAGGTCCAGTACGGCTCGTGCATGTACGCGAGCGTGCACCGCGCACGATGCCGGCTCAGGTCGTCGCGGAGCCACTGCGTCCACCGGCCGGGGTCGCAGTCGTCGCGCTGCCAGCAGGACGTGTTGAGCGCGACGAAGTGCCAGCCGCCCCGGTCGAAGGAGTATGACCACTGTGCTTGCTGCGGGATCGGCGTGCGCCCGTGTGCCCCGGCACTGCCGCCGTTCCAGTAGTCGACGTACTCCCCGGTGCCGTACAGGTCGTGGCTCGTCCCGTTGATCGGGTACGTCCTGGGCAGGAAGCGTCCCCACGAACGGTCGTAGGAGTTGTTGAAGGCACGCAGGCTCCCCTTCTGGTACTGGAAGTCGCCGAGGCCGAGGACGAGATCGGGGTCGATCCCGGCCACGGTGCGCGCGGTCTCCACGTGCGGGCCGTCCTCCGAACCGGATGCGATGTCGCCGACCGCGACGACCACGAGCGGGGCGCCGCGGCGCTCCCGCGTCGGGGCGCTGCCCGGGACCCGGCCGGTGGTCTCCCCGCCACTCGCCCGGACGTCGCCGTCCTGGGCGCTGCCGGGCGGCTTGCCGGCCGTGCACGACGCGGTCAGCGCAAGACCCGCGGCGAGTATCAGCGCAGCCACCGTGAGGCCTGCCCGCTTCGGGCCCGACGGGCGATCCACCATACGGATATCCTGACCCGCCCGGTCCGCGCGCCGCATCATCCGTTCGCCGTATTTCGGGGAGCATTCGGCGGCGTTGACCGACTGGCCGTGCGGTGTGATTCTGTGAGTAGGTCGTTTCTCCGGTCTGGGGGCAGCACGAGGGCGACCGCTGTTCAGCAGGGGGGCAGTGAGATGGAACGCCTTGCGGCGGGCCTGGCGGCGGCCGCGATGCTCGGGGCGTCAGCGTTGGCCGGGTGCGGCTCGGGCGAAAAGCCCGGGCCAGTAGGCATTCCGACCCCGTCGGCGAGCCCGGGTTCGGTGACCGCGAGTACTTCGCCGCGGGCCACGCCCGGCACGCCGAGTTCGCCGGCTACCAGCCGCGCGCCCGAGTCCGGCCCGGAAAAAGGCTTCGAGCGTGCATTGTTCAGCCGGCCGACCACGGTCGACAACAAGTGGCTGCCGCTGAAACCGGGCACTCAATTCATATACGAGGGGCACACCATCGAGGATGGTGAGGCCATTGACCACCGAGTGGTGTTCACGATCACCGACCTGACCAAAGTGGTGGCGGGTGTCCGCAACGTCGTCGTCTGGGACCGGGACTACAGGTCCGGGCAGCTCGAGGAGACCGAGCTCGCGTTCTTCGCCCAAGCCGATGACGGCACCATCTGGCACTTCGGCCAGTACCCCGAGGTGTACGAGGACGGCACGCTGGTCGAGGCGCCCGCGTGGGTCCACGGGATCCTGGGTGCGCGGGCCGGCATCACCATCAAGCCGGACTCACGCCCCGGCGACCCGAGCTACTCGCAGGGCTGGGGCCCGGCCGTCGGCTGGAACGACCGCGCTCGCCTGTACAGGACCGGTCAGAAGACCTGTGTGCGCGCCGGCTGCTACGACGGCGTGCTCGTGACCGCCGAGTTCAGCACCGACGAGCCGGGCGCCTACCAGCTCAAGTACTACGCGCCGGGCGTCGGCGTGGTCCGCGTGGGCTACCTCGGCAACGACCCGACGAAGGAGACGCTGGAGCTGGTCAAGGTGGTGCGGCTCGGTCCGACGGCGCTGGCGGAGGTTCGCAAGGCCGTCATGGCGCTCGAGCGCAACGCCTACCGGAACAGCAAGAAGGTGTACGTCCACACCGCCCCGATGGAGCAGCCGTGACGAGGACGGCGCTGGAGGCCACGGGCCTGCGGAAGTCGTACGGCGCGGTGGTGGCCGTGGACACGGTCGACCTCGCGGTCGAGGCCGGCACGGTCCTCGGATTCCTCGGGCCTAACGGAGCCGGCAAGACGACGGTGATCCGGATCCTGTCCACGATCCTGCGCGCCGATGCCGGCGAGTTCACGGTCGCCGGTGTCCCGCGTACCGATCCGCTGGAGATCCGCCGCAGGATCGGCGTGCTGCCGGAGAGCGCGGGGTACCCGCTGGGCGAGACGGGGGAGGAGTGGCTCACGTACCACGCGCAGCTGTTCGGCCGCGCCCGCGTGGACGCCCGGGCGGCCGCCCGCCGGCTGCTCACCGAGGTCGGTCTCGCCGACCGCGGCCGGTCGCTCATCTCCGCGTACAGCCGTGGCATGCGGCAACGACTCGGCATCGCGCGGGCTCTTGTCAACGATCCGCAGATCGTGTTCCTGGACGAGCCGACGCTCGGGCTGGATCCGTCCGGTCAGCGGCAGGTGCTCGACCTCGTGGCCAGGATCGCGCAGGAGCACGGCGTCACCGTCGTACTGACCACGCACCTGCTCGCCGAGGTCGAGCAGGTCTGCGGGCGGGTCGTCATCCTCAACCACGGGCGGGTGGTCGCGGAGGGAACAGTCGAGGAGGTCTCGAGACGGGCCGCGGCGCCGCGCCGCGGGGTGGTCAGCGTTCCCGCCGAGCTCAGGTCCCGGGCGCTCGAGCTGCTCACCGGCGGCGGGCTCCAGGCAGTTGCTGTCGGCAACGACCACGGCGGTCAGCTGGAGCTGGTGCTTCCGGCCGGCGTGGCACCGGAGGCCGGGGCAGCGGACGCGCTCAGCCGGCTGCTGGGCGCCGGCGTCCCGGTGCTCGGCTTCACCCTCGAGGGCGGCCGGCTCAGCGACGCCTTCCTCGCCGTGACGCAGGAGGCCTGATGACGGCCGTCGACTCACCGCCGGTTCGCCCTCCGGCGCGACGCCACGCGCCCGCCTGGTTCACCGTCGCCGGGCGCGAGCTGCGCGACCTGTGGCTGTCGGGCCGGGGCATGCCGCTGATCGTCGCGTACACCGTGCTGCTGAGCGCGACGACGTACCTCGTGGCCAGCAACCAGGAGCTCAACTTCCTCGAGCAGCGCGAGGCGGTCAGCCTGACCCTGCAGGTGGCGGTCGCGGTCGGCAGCCTGCTGGTCCTGCTCATGTCCGCCGACGGCATCAGCGGGGAGCGCGAGCGGGGCACGTTGGAGAGCCTGCTGCTCACCCCGGTGTCGCGCGCCGCACTGGTCGCCGGCAAGGGACTGGCGGCGCTGTCGCTGTGGGCTGTCGCATGGGTGGTGTCGATCCCGTACATCTGGTATCTCGCCCGCGGGCCGCACACGATCCGGGTCGCGCTGGTCGCCGGTCTCGTCGTGGGGAGTCTGCTGGCGCTCTTCCTGACCGGCCTGGGACTCGTGATCAGCATCCTGTCGCAGTCGAACCGGCTCAGCCTGTCCGTCAGCCTGTTCCTGCTGCTCGCGCTGTACGCCCCCACACAGTTGCCGTCCAGCCTGCAGCGCAGCTGGTCCGGCCGCCTGTTCTGGAAGGCCGACCCGTTCACCGCCGGACTGCGCTACCTCAGCGACGTCGTCCTGCACCGGCACCCGCCGGGGCGCGACATCGAGTGGCTGCTCGGTCCCGCGATCCTGGCCGTGGCCGCCGTCGTGGCGGCGCTCCTGCTGGCCCGGCGCATCGGCCTGCACGCGGGAGACCGGCCATGAGGCGCCCCGCCGCGGTGCTGCTGCTCGGTGCCGGGCTGGTCTGCGGGGTGCCCGGGCCGGCGTCCGGCACGGCGTACGACGCCCCGGCCGCACCGGTGCCACCGGGGCCGGGGATCGCCGTCGAGCTGGACCGGACCGCACTGGACACCCGGATCGGGCAGACGTTCACGTTCACGTCGACGGTGCGCAACGACGGTGACGAGGCGCTGACCGGCCTCGTCGCCCACCTCAACGTGCTCGGCCTGGACCCCAGTGTCTACGTGGATCCCGAGGACTGGTCCTCGGAGCGGACCCAGTTCCTCGACCCGCTGCCGGGACACGACAGCGACGAGCTCAGCTGGGAGGTCCAGGCGGTGAGCCCGGGCGCCCTCGCCCTCTACGTCACCGTGACGGCGAAGCAGGGTTCGGCGGACGTCACGACGAGCAAGGCGCTGCGGCTGTCGGTCACCCAGGCGCGCAAGCTGAACGCGACCGACACCGCGCCGCTCGTCCTCGGGATGCCGGCCGGGGCCGTGCTGCTCACAGCGCTCGCCGCGCTCAGGCGCCGGCGCCTTCGCTGACCGGCCGAGCGCTGGCCCGCCGCCGCCCGAACCTGAGGTACAGCGACGGGATCACGAGCAGGCTGAACAACGTCGACGTCGCGAGTCCGCCGACGATGACCACGGCCATCGGGTGCTCGATCTCGTGGCCGGGGATGTCGCCGGTGACGACGAGCGGCAGGATCGCCAGTCCGGTGGCCAGCGCGGTCATCAGGATCGGCGACAGCCGTTCGCGAGCGCCGCGGATGACGAGCTCCGGACCGAAGGGCTCGCCTTCCTCCCGTTCCAGGTGCTGGTAGTGGTTGATGAGCAGGATCCCGTTGCGGGCGGCGATCCCGAACACGGTGAGGAAGCCGACGAGAGACCCGATCGAGATGACGCCGCCGCCCAGCCAGGCCGCGAGCACCCCGCCGACGAGCGCCATCGGCAGGCTGAGGAAGAACAGCGCGGCGAGCCGCCAGCTGCCGAACGCGGCGACCAGGAGCAGCAGGATGCCGGCGAAGGCGAGCGCGCCGTAGC
>DASXRB010000205.1:0-5796 GCA_036506875.1 Kribbellaceae bacterium
GGAGAGCGATGCGGCGCATCGCGCGACGACGACAACGCCGCCAGCGGGCGTCTGGGGCGCCGCTAAACGTGCCGAACGTTTCTTGACGAGGCACTAGCGTGCGCTCGCGGCTGCCTTGATCCCTTCCGGCGTCAGCTGGCCGGCCGCAAGCTGCTTGCCGTTCACGAACACGGTCGGGGTGCCGGTCACGCCGCGCTGCTGGGCCGTCGTACCGATCGACTCCAGCCAGGATGCGTAGGAGCTGTTCCGGATGCCGTCGGCGAACTTCGCGTCGGTGATGCCGAGCTGCTGGCCGAGGTCGATCAGCTGGTCGTCGGTCCAGGCCTTGCCGAAGTTCTCGTACAGCGCGTCCGCGTAGCCGCGCGCCTTCCCGGCGGCGGCCGCCGCGGCGAACCCCTCGGCGGCCCGTGGCGACACCTCGGGGTCCACGAACGCGAGCGGGTAGTACGTCAGCGTCGCGGTGCCGTCGTCGACGAGCTTGTTGATCTCCGGGCCGGCGGCGTCCTCGAACTCCTTGCAGTGCGGGCAGCGGAAGTCGAGGAACAGCTCGATCTTGTTCGCCGCACCGGACTTGCCGACCGTGACGCCCTGGCCGTTCGTCCCCGGTCCGGTGATCACCGCCGGCTCGGACCCGCCGCCGGCCGCCGAGACGTTGCCGTGCGAGCGCGCGTACTGCACGGCGACACCGGTCGCCAGCACGGCGATCAGCACCGCGACCACGACGATGCCGGTGATCAGGCCGCCGCGGCTCTGCTTCGCCGTCAGCGGGTTGGCCTTGCTCATTCACGTCCTCCAGTCAGGGACACGGCACGAGGGTCGGTGTCGAGCGCGAACCGGCTGCGCGGGAACCGCACCAGCCACCCGGCCAGCAGCGCCAGGCCGACATCGCGCAGGATCTCCTGCAGGTACTGGGTCTGGCCGGGCGCGACCTGCCCGCCGCCGCCGAAGCAGCCGCAGTCGATCGACAGCCCGCGCGCCCAGGCCGACCCGACCGCGGCGATGAACACCACCATCAGTACCCCGCCGACGGCCGCCGCGATCCGGGTGCCGAACCCGATGATCAGCAGCAGCCCGAGCGCCACCTCGAGGAACGGCAGGGCCCAGCCGACCGGCGACTCCAGCGATCCCGGCAGCAGCTCGTACGCCGCCACCGCGCGGGCCGCCGCCACCGGGTCGGCGATCTTGAGCGCGCCGGCCACCACCAGCACCGCGCCGAGCACCAGCCGGGCCACCGTGGACACCGCGGGCACCAGGTCGCGGGGCACCAGGTCGCGCCGTGTCATCGGTTCCGGTCCACCAGCAGGCCGAGGTCGTGAGCGAGGTCGCCGATGGAGGTGTCGGCCATCCACAGCACGCTCGCGGTGTCGTCCTTGCCGAACCCGAGCACTTGCGCGCCGTGGCCCACCTCGTACCCGCCGGTGGGCAGCTTCTGCATGCCCTCGACCGGTACGCCGACGGCCTCCGCGATCGTCTTGATCGCCGGCAGCCGGCCGGTCAGCCCGACGAAGGACGGGTCGAACCGGTCCAGGTACTTCCGGATCGCGGCCGGGGTGTCACGCGCGGGGTCGGTGGTGATGAACAGCACCTGCACCCGGTCGCGGGTCTGCTGGTCCAGCTTGGTGAGCGCAGAGGCGATGTCGGCCAGCACGGTGTTGCACACGTCCGGGCAGTTCGTGTAGCCGAAGAACAGCATCGTGACCGGCTTCGTCGTCGACGTGACCAGGTTGAACTCGGCACCGGAGGTGTCGGTCAGCGAGGTCCGCGGCATCGCGTACGGCTTCGGCAGCACCGCGCCGCGCAGCCCGTTCTGGTCCGCCTGCGGGCTTTTCACGACCACACCGCCCGGGTTGTCCGCCTGCTGCGAGGACGACCCGCACCCGGCGACCAGCGCCGCCAGAACGGCCACCGCCAGGGCGGGCATCAGCAGCCGGGAGGGGTTCACAGCTCGGCTCACAGCGGGTTCAACGGGTCGCGGCGGCCCGGCGTTCCCGTCGTACGCCCTCGGCGAGCGCGCGGGTGAGCTCCGCCACAGCGGCCGGCCCGCCGTCGACGGCCTGCACCAGCGCCGACCCCACGATCACGGCATCGGCGTACGACGCGACCGCGGCGGCCTGGTCCGCGTTCGACACCCCGAGCCCGACACCGACCGGCAGGTCGGTCGCGGCCTTGGTGCGCCGGACGAGCTCCGGCGCCAGGTCCGAGGTCTGCTCGCGGGTGCCGGTGACCCCCATCACCGCGGTCGCGTACACGAACCCGCGGCAGTGCCCCGTGGTCAGCGCGATCCGCTCGTCGGTCGACGACGGCGAGACCAGGAAGACCTTGTCCAACGTGTTCGCGTCTGCCGAGGCGAGCCACTCCGCACCCTCGTCCGGGATCAGGTCCGGTGTGATCAGCCCCGCTCCCCCGGCCCGGGACAGGTCACGCGCGAACGTCTCCACGCCGTACCGCTCCACCGGGTTCCAGTAGGTCATCACCAGCACCGGCACGCCTTCGTCGTACGACGCGACCGCCTCGACCGTGCGCAGCACGTCCCTGGTGCGCAGGCCGCCGGCCAGCGCGGCCTCGGTGGCGCGCTGGACGGTCGGCCCGTCCATCACCGGGTCGCTGTACGGCAGGCCGATCTCGACCACGTCCACCCCGCCGTCGACGAGCGCCTTCAGCGCGTCCACGCCCCCGTCGTACGACGGGAACCCGGCCGGCAGGTACCCGACGAGCGCGGCGCGCCCGTCCGCGTTCGCCCGCGCGATCGCCGCCCCGGCGCGGCCCAGCTGACCGGTCACGACCGCTCCCCTTCGCCGAGCAGGCCGAACCAGCGGCCGGCCGTGTCCATGTCCTTGTCGCCACGCCCGGACAGGTTCACCAGGATGGTTGCCGACGGCCCCAGCTCCCGGGCGATCTCCAGCGCGCCGGCGACCGCGTGCGCGGACTCGATGGCCGGGATGATGCCCTCCGTGCGGGCGAGCAGCTTGAAGGCCGTCATCGCGTCGGCATCGGTCACCGGCCGGTACGACGCCCGCCCGGTGTCCGCGAGCCACGCGTGCTCCGGCCCGACGCCCGGGTAGTCCAGCCCGGCGGAGATCGAGTGCGACTCAATGGTCTGGCCGTCCTCGTCCTGCAGCAGGAACGACCGGGCGCCGTGCAGCACCCCGACCTGACCGGCGGTGATGGTCGCGGCGTGCCGTCCGGTCTCATAGCCGTCGCCGCCGGCCTCGATCCCGTACAGCTTCACCTCGGCGTCCGGCACGAAGGCGGCGAACAGCCCGATCGCGTTCGACCCGCCGCCCACGCAGGCGACGGCCGCGTCGGGCAGCCGGCCGAGCAGCTCCAGCGACTGTGCCCGGGCCTCGTCACCGATACCGCGGCAGAAGTCCCGCACCATCGCCGGGAACGGGTGCGCGCCGGCCGCCGTGCCGAGCAGGTAGTGCGTGTGGTCGACGCTGGCCACCCAGTCGCGCAGCGCCTCGTTGATCGCGTCCTTCAGCGTCCGGCTGCCGGTCCTGACCGGGATCACCTCTGCGCCGAGCAACTTCATCCGGGCGACGTTCAGCGCCTGCCGCTCGGTGTCCACCTCGCCCATGTAGACCACGCACTCGAGGTCGAGGTACGCGCACGCCGTGGCGGCGGCGACACCGTGCTGGCCGGCACCGGTCTCGGCGATCACCCGGCGCTTGCCCATCCGCTTGGTGAGCAGCGCCTGGCCGAGCACGTTGCGCACCTTGTGCGCACCGGTGTGGTTCAGGTCCTCACGCTTGAGCAGGATCCGGGCGCCGGCGACCTCGGACAGCCGGGTGGCGTCGTACAGCAGGCTCGGGACCCCGGCGTACTCGCGCAGCATCCGCTGGAACTCGGCCGTGAACTTCTCGTCGGCCATCGCCTCACGCCAGTGCCGGTCCAGCTCGTCGAGCGGCGTGATCAGCGCCTCCGGCATGAACCGGCCGCCGAACCGGCCGAAGTGCCCGAGCGCGTCGGGCAGCGTCCCCTGCTGCGCAGTCATGAAATGTTGCTCCCGGCAACTAGTGCCGCTGCTGGATCGCGGGGTGCGAGCCGGCGGCGACGAGGTCGGCGACGGTGGCCCGCGGGTCGCGGCCGGTCACCAAGGTCTCTCCGACGAGGACGACATCGGCCCCGGCGCGTGCGAATTCAATCACATCATGCGGCCCGCGCACGCCCGACTCGGCGACCTTGACGATGTGGTCACCGAGCACCGGCGCGACCCGGGCGAACGTCGAGCGGTCCACCTCGAGCGTCTTCAGGTTGCGGTTGTTGACGCCGACCAGGGTGGCGCCGGCGTCCTCCGAGCGGCGCGCCTCCTCCTCGTCGTGCACCTCGACCAGGGCGGTGAGCCCGATCGACTCGGCCCGCTCGATCAGCGAGACCAGCGCCTCCTGCTCCAGCGCGGCGACGATCAGCAGCGCCATGTCGGCACCGGCCGCGCGCGCCTCCCACAGCTGGTACGACGAGACGATGAAGTCCTTGCGCAGCACCGGGACGTCGACCCGGCCGCGCACCGCGCGCAGGTCGTCGAGCGTCCCGTTGAACCGGCGCCGCTCGGTGAGCACGCTGATCGCGGCCGCGCCGCCCTCGCAGTACTCGACCGCGAGCGCGGCCGGGTCGGAGATCTCGGCGAGCGCGCCCTTCGACGGGCTGGAGCGCTTCACCTCCGCGATCACCGAGACGCCGTCGGCGCGGAACGCGGGCATCGGGTCCTTCGCGTCGGGCATCCGGTGCGCGTCGCGCTTGAGGTCGTCGAGGCTGACCTCGGCCTGCCGCGCGGCGAGGTCCTCGCGGACCCCGGCCAGGATGTCGTCCAGGACTGTCATCAGCCGGCGACCTCAGCCGTGGGTTCCCGCGGACGTGCCGCTGCTCGCGGACGTGCCGGCTCCCAGGCCCATCAGCTGCATGACCTTCCCGACCAGCGCGCCGACGACGGCGATCGCGACCGAGATCCAGAACAGCAACCAGTTCGGGCCGAGCACCATCGCGATCGCTCCCAGCGTGAAGGCCACCAGGATGATGACCACCGCGGTCCAGGCCGCCGGAGTGCTTCCGTGCAGGTCCTCGTGGCCGCCCGCGTGCTCGGTCGTGTTGTTCATCGTCGGGACTCCCTCAAGTCGTCTGGGCCCATTGTTGCGTCACCCCTCCGGCGTCAGATCGTCGGGTCCTCACCAGCGTCGATCGCCTTCCACTGATCCTCCGCCGTGAGGGCCGGATCACGACGGGTCGCACCGCCCCCGGCGCCGCCTCCGTCACGCTCGTAGCGCGCGGCCGGGCGGTGCCAGCGATGCGCGATGAGGACCCCGGTCAGGCCGGCGGCGACCAGCGCGATCCCGCCCGCCAGCGCGAACCACGGCGCCGGCCCGGTCGCGGTCCGCACGTTGTCGGCCAGCACGGAGCTCAGCTGCGGCCGCAGCGTCGCCAGCTCCGCGGCCGGCGGCCGGGTCCGCAGCGCCACCAGGCACGTGACCGCGCCCATCAGCGCGACCAGCCCGCACAGCACCCTCCGCATCGCGGTCCCCGCGAGCCGCAGCACCACCGTCGCGACCGCGGATGCCAGCGCCACGGTGGCCGGCGCGTGCGTCACGTCGTACCCGCTCAGCTCGACGACCGCCCGCTCACCGCCGGGGTCGGCGCGCACCCAGGTCAGGTACGCCGACAGCCCGAGCAGCGCGACCCCGCCGATCACCAGCAGGTCGACGTACCGCTGCCCACCACGCGTGTTCACGAATCGCCTACGTCCGAGCCGATTCCCCGGCGACGTGCGCACACACAGGGCTGAAGGTCTCGGCGACCGCGATC
>DASXRB010000206.1:0-9643 GCA_036506875.1 Kribbellaceae bacterium
GCCGGTCCGGCCCCCGGCGCGGTCCGGGCGGTGACGGCCGGGGCGGTGACGGCCCGGGCGGTCGCGGTGGTGACGCCGGCAAGAGGAGCGAGCGTCGCGGAGACGGTCCGCGCAAGGACGGCGGCAAGAAGGACGGCGGCAAGTCGTCGTACTCGCGCCGCTCCGACTCCGGCGACGCCGGGCGCGGCGGGACGGGTCCGCGCAGGAGCGACACCGGCAGCGCCGGTCGCGGCACGGGGCCCAGCAAGGGTCCGCGACGCGACGATGCCGGCACGGCCGGACCGCGCCGGGCCGACAGCGGTACGGGCCGCGCGGGTGGACCCGGATCGCGGCGCTCCGACGGCCCCGTCACGCGTCGTACCGATCGTGACGCCTCCGGGTCGCGCGGCGACCGCGGGGGAGCCAGCCGGTGGAGCGACAAGCGCGGTGCGGCGGACACCCCTGGAGGACGCGGAGAGCGCCGCGGCGCTACCGGCGGACCGCGCGGAGCCTCCGCCGGCCCCCGTCGTGAAGGCGCGGGACCGCGCCACGAGAGCTCCGGGTTCGGTCGCGATGGCGGCGGGCCCCGGCGCGAGTCGGCTGGGCCGCGCCGTGAAGGCGCTGGGCCGCGGCGGGAGGGCAGCGGGCCGCGCCGGGAAGGGAGCGGGCCGCGCCGGGAAGGGAGCGGACCGCGCCGGGACACCGGTGGCGGGCGCAGGGGTGACGGGCGGTCGGCGCCGGCTACGGCCGGGCCGCACCGGGACGATCCGGCGATCCCTGAGGGCATCACCGGGGCCGAGCTCGACCGGGCGGTGAAGACCGAGTTGCGGTCGCTGCCGCGGTCACTGGCGGATCTCGTCGCGCAGCACCTGGTGGCGGCGGGCCGGTTCCTGGATGAGGACGCGGAGCGCGCGTACGAGCACGCCAGGACGGCACGCCGGCTGGCGGCACGGCTGGGCGCGGTCCGCGAGGCCGTGGCGCTGACGGCGTACGTGTCGGGGCACTTCGACGAGGCGCTGACCGAGTTCCGGGCCGTCCGGCGGATGACCGGGAACCAGGACGTGCTGCCGCTGATGGCCGACTGCGAGCGCGCGCTCGGGCGGCCGGAGAAGGCGCTTACGCTGTCGCGGGACCGGGCGGTGCAGGAGCTGGATCCGGCGTCGCGGATCGAGATGCTGATCGTCGCCGCCGGGGCGCGTCGCGACCTCGGGCAGGTAGCGGCGGCCGTACAGGCGCTGGAGGTCCCGGAGCTGACCAAGCGGACCCGGGCGGAGTGGCTGCCGCGGCTGCGCTATGCGTACGCCGACGCGCTGCTGGAGGCCGGCCGGCGCGAGGACGCGCTGATCTGGTTCCACCGTGCCGCCGGCGTGGACGGAGAGGGTCTCACCGACGCCGCCGAGCGCGCGGCCGAGCTCGAGGGCCTGCAGTTCACCGACCTCGCCGAGGACGACGAGCACCCCGCGGACGACGACACCGGGGAGTAGTGCTCGTCGTCAGTCGTCGAGGGTGCGGAACACCAACCCCGCACGAGGTTTCGGACCGAACGACGTGGCCTTCCGAGGCAGTCGCTCGCCGCGTCGCGCGGTCGCGAGCACCTGGTCCAGCCGTGGCGGGCGCAGCACCACCGTGATGCGGTCCGTGCGGGCGTCGGCGAGCGCGTCGGTGAGCGCGTGGTGGTACGCGGCCTCGTCGGGGTCCACGCCCCACGCGGGCAGCAGCTCGTCGTGCAGCAGGCTCACGTCCGCCGCCGGCCGCACGGCGTCGCGGTAGAGCGTCAGCCACCGCCCGCCGTCGGTCAGCGCCAGCCCGTGCGGCAGGTCCGGCACCTTCCCGTCCCGCACCAGCCAGCCGGCCGGCAGCCGTGACGTCACCAGGTCGAGCGAGACATCCGGCAACGTGCGGTGGATGGCGTCCAGCGTGAGCGGATGCCGGTCGTGGTCGACGAGCATCGCGAGCCCGTCGCCGACACCGTCGGTCCGCTGCCGCCGCAGGTAGGCGCGGTACCTGTGGTGCCCGTCGGCGATCAGCGCCTGCCGCCCGGCCAGGTCGGCCGCGACGGCGGCGATCGTCTCCCGGTCGGTGATCCGCCAGACCTCGTGCTCGCCGCCGTCGTCGGTGCCGGCCTCCACCCACGGCTCGCCCTGGAGTGCGGCCTCGACCGCCTCGGTCGCGGCACCCCCGCCGGAGTACGCGAGCAGGATCGGTTCCAGGTCCGCGCGGGTGGCCCGCATCAGCTCGTACCGGTCGTCGACCGGGTCGCTCATCACGTCCTCGTGCGGCAGCACGACGGTGCCCGGCGGGTCGAGCGCGAGCCGGCCGACGAGGCCGCACAGCTGCGATGTGCCGACGACCTGCCGGTACACGTACAGTGCGTGGTCGCTGTCCGGTACGACGATGCCGTCGCGCTGCCACGCGCGCAACCTGTCCGCCGCCTCGTCGTACCGGTTCGAACCGAGCGCCGCATCGCGTGGAAGGATGAGCCGGACCATGTTGTACAGATCGGATTCAGTCAGTCGCCGCACCATCGCGGGCTCCAGCACGTCGTACGGCGGTGAGGTCACGGCGCCGAGCGCGCTGACCTTCGCGGCCACGAACCGCCAGGCCCGGAACGGGTCGAGGCGCAACGTGCTGGCATCCGGCATGCGCGGAATCGTACGGGCTGCCCGGTGAGCGGGACCAAGCCCCCTCGGCCCCTGCCGGCGGCCGAGGAGCCGCTGGCGTCGCTGTACGACGTGGCGCTGCTCGACCTGGACGGTGTGGTGTACGTCGGGCCGGAGGCGGTGCCCGGGGCGCCGGAGCAGCTGCGGACCGCGTCCGACGCGGGGATGCGGATCGCGTACATCACGAACAACGCGAGCCGCAGTCCGGAAGCGGTGTCGGCGCACCTGCGCTCGTTCGGGCTGCCGGCGGAGTCCGAGGACGTGGTGACGTCCGCGCAGGCCGCGGCGCGGCTGGTGGCGTCGGAGTTCCCGGCCGGGTCGCCGGTGCTGGTGGTCGGCGGCGAGGGCATCCGGGAGGCGCTGGCGGAGTACGGGCTGCGCGAGGTACGCAGCAGCGACGACAAGCCTGTGGCCGTGATCCAGGGCTTCGCGCCCGAGGTGGACTGGGTCATGCTCGCGGACGGCGCGCACGCGATCAACGCGGGTGCGAAGTGGTTCGCGACCAATCTGGACCTGACGATCCCGACCAGTGGCGGCCGCGCGCCCGGCAACGGCACGCTGGTGCAGGCGGTCCGGGCTGCCGTCGACGTCGACCCGGTGGTGGCCGGCAAGCCGGAGCCGCCGCTGCTGCGGACCAGCATGGAGCGCCTCGGCGCGAAGCGGCCGCTGATGATCGGCGACCGGCTCGACACCGACATCGCCGGCGCGAACCGGGTCGGGATCGCGAGCCTGTGGGTCGCCACCGGCGTGAACAGCGCGGCCGACGTGGCCGCGGCACCGCCCGGGCTGCGGCCGACGTACGTCGGTGCCGGGCTGGACGCGCTCACCGAGCCGCACCCCGGCGTGGACAGCGAGAAGGGCACGCACCGGTGCGGCGCCTGGGAGGCGAGCGTCGCACGCGGGCAGGTGCGGCTGAGCGGCGAGGGTGAGCCGTACGACGGCCTGCGGGCGATCCTCTCGGCCGCGTGGGAGGCCAGTGACGCGGGCCGTCCGGTCAGGGTGACGGCAGCGTTGGAGAAGGCCGGTCTCGCAGCGGGCTGATGTGCGGCGCGATACCGTGGCAGACGACGCACAAACCCTTTCCAGGAGGACGTCATGGTGATGGATGCCCTGCGCGGCTACGTGCAGCTCGCCAGCGGCTTGACCGAGGTCACCCGGCAGCGCGCGCAGCAGGCCGCCAAGCAGCTGCTGCAGCAGAGCGGTGCTGAGTCCCTGACCACCGGCCTGACGGCGAAGGTGAGCGACCTCGCCGACGAGATCGTTGCCACCAGCAAGAGCAACCGCGCGCTCCTGCAGGCGATCGTCGCCAACGAGGTCGAGGGCGCGGTCGCCCGGCTCGGGTTCGTCCGCGCCGAGGAGGTCGCGGCGCTGCGCCGCCGGCTGGAGAAGCTCGAGCAGGCCGCCGCCCCCGCGGCGGCGAGCCCGGCGTCGAAGACCACCCCGTCGAAGAGCGCGGCCGCCAAGACCGCCGCCAAGAAGGCCCAGGCCAAGAAGACGACCGCGACCAAGGCGGCAAGCACGGCGGCGGCCAAGAAGACCCCGGCGAAGAAGACCACCGCGAAGAAGACCGCGGCCAAGAGCGCGGCCGCGGCGAAGGCCTGACGTGACCGACTACCCAGACGACGCCCCGACCGGCTTCCCGGTCGAGACCGAGCCGGAGGTGCGGCCGGACCCGCAGACCGAGCCCGGTGAGGGCGAGCCGGACTTCGACTCCGAGCCCGCCCGGGAGGGCCACCACCCGCTGGTCGAGGAGACGATGACCCGCCTGGACGACCTGCACGAGCTGCCGGTCTCGCAGCACGCCGAGGTGTACGCCGACCTGCAGGAGCGGCTGCAGTCCGCGCTTGCGGCGGCGGACCGTACCGACGACCACGGCTGAGATCCGCCGGTGGCGAAGGCGGTACGACGAGCCCGGCTGGACGCCGAGCTGGTCCGGCGGGGCCTGGCACGGTCCCGGGACCAGGCCGGTGAGCTGGTCGCCGCCGGCAGGGTGAAGGTGGCCGGCGTGGTGGCGACCAAACCCGCCACCGGTGTCGGCGCGGACGCCGCGATCGTGGTCGACACGAACGAGGCCGGCGACCCCGGCTACGCCTCCCGCGGCGCGCACAAGCTGATCGGCGCTCTCGACGCGTTCACCCAGGACGGCCTGCGGGTCGGGGGCCGGCGCTGCCTGGACGCCGGCGCCTCCACCGGCGGGTTCACCGACGTGCTGCTGCGTCACGGCGCCGCGCACGTGATCGCGGTCGACGTCGGCTACGGCCAGCTGGTCTGGGCGCTGCAGACCGATGACCGGGTCACGGTAATGGATAGGACCAATGTTCGGGGCCTGACCCTGGACGACATCGGCGGCGCGCCGGTCGACCTGGTCGTCGGCGACCTGTCGTTCATCTCGCTCACGCTCGTGCTGCCGGCGCTGACCTCGGTGACCGCGGACGACGGTGACCTGATGCTGATGGTCAAACCGCAGTTCGAGGTCGGCAAGGAGCGCCTGGGCAAGGGCGGCGTCGTACGGGATCCCGAGCTGCGGGCGTCCGCCGTACGTGATGTGGCGGCGGCGGCGAGGGAGCTCGGGTGGGGAATCCGGGGTGTCACGGCGAGCCCGCTGCCCGGACCGTCCGGGAACGTCGAGTATTTCCTGTGGATGAGGCGGGACGCGCCCGCTCTCGATGAGACGATGCTCGCGGCTGCGATCGAGGCGGGTCCGCAGTGACGGCGGAAGGCGGGTCAGCGTGACGGAAGCCGGCGGGTACGACGAGCGCCGGGTGCTGCTGGTCACCCACACCGGGCGGGAGCATGCCCTGGAGGTGGCCCGGGAGGCGCACGCCCTGCTGCACGACGCGGGGCTGGTGGTGCGCGTGCTGGGCGCGGAGGCCGAGGCGCTGGCGCTGGACCCGGCCGAGGTCGCCGACGACCCGGAGAAGGCGGCGAACGACGTCGAGCTGATCGTCGTACTCGGTGGTGACGGGTCGATCCTGCGCGGCGCCGAGCTGGCCCGGCCGCATGGTACGCCGGTGCTGGGCGTGAACCTCGGGCACGTCGGGTTCCTGGCCGAGGCCGAGCGCGAGGACCTGGAGCGCGTCGTCGAGGTCGTGGTGGACCGCAGCTACGTCGTCGAGGAGCGGATGACGCTCGACGTCGAGGTGCACGCGGACGGCGAGCTGGTCTGGAAGACCTGGGCGCTCAACGAGGCCTCCGTGGAGAAGGCGGCCCGGGAGCGGATGCTCGAGATCATGGTCGAGGTCGACGGCCGGCCGCTGTCGCGCTGGGGCTGCGACGGCGTGGTGTGCGCGACCCCGACCGGGTCGACGGCATACGCGTTCTCCGCCGGTGGTCCGGTGGTCTGGCCCGAGGTCGAGGCGATGCTGATCGTGCCGCTGTCCGCGCACGCGCTGTTCGCCCGCCCGATGGTGGTGGCGCCGGCGTCCCGGCTCGCGATCGAGCTGGTGCGGGCCTTCGACGGCCACGGGGTGCTGTGGTGCGACGGGCGCCGCACGGTGGAGCTGCCGCCGAACGCCCGGATCGACGTACGACGTGGTGAGGTGCCGGTGCGGCTGGCGCGGGTGCACACCGCCCCGTTCACCGACCGGCTCGTGGCGAAGTTCGACCTGCCGGTCCTGGGCTGGCGAGGCAGTGCCGAACGACGTGGGGCCGAACGCGAGAACGGACGGAACGGCTGATGTTGACCGAGATCCGGATCAGCGGGCTGGGCGTGATCGAGGAGGCCACGCTGGACCTCGACCCCGGGTTCACCGCGGTCACCGGTGAGACCGGTGCCGGCAAGACCATGGTCGTGACCGGGGTGAGCATGCTGCTCGGCTCCCGGGCGGACAGCGGTCTGGTGCGGCACGGGATCCGCAGGGCGCGGGTGGAGGGCCGGGCGGTCGGCGTACCGAAACCCGTCGCGGCACAGGCCGAGGAGCGCGGCGCCGAGCTGGAGGACGGCGAGCTGCTGATCGCGCGGGAGCTGTCCGCGGAGGGCCGGTCACGGGCGTTCCTGGGTGGCGCGTCGGTGCCAGTGACGGTGCTCGGCGAGGTGTCCGGCGACCTGGTCGCGATCCACGGGCAGGCCGACCAGTGGCGGCTGCTGCAGCCGGCCCGGCAGCGCGCGACGCTGGACACGTTCGCCGGTGACGCGGTGCTGAAGCCGCTGGCGGAGTACGGCACGGCGTACAAGCGGCACCGGGACGTGGTGGCCGAGCTCGGCGAGCTGGTGAGCCGGCAGCGCGACCGGCTGGCGGAGGCGGACCTGCTGCGGTTCGGGCTGGACGAGATCGCCAGGGCCGAGCCGCAGCCGGGGGAGGACGCCGCGCTGGCCGCGGAGGAGGAGCGGCTCGCGTACGCGGACGGGTTGCGGACGGCGGCCACCAACGCGGCCGCCGCGTTCGCGTCCGAAGACCTCGACTCGGCCCGGCCGTCGGACGTCCTGGGGCTGTTGGCGCAGGCCAAGCAGCTGCTGGACGGTGAGCGCGAGCACGACCCGACGCTGGCGGCGCTGGCGGACCGGACGGCCGAGCTGAGCTACCTGGCCGCCGACCTGGCCGGCGAACTGTCGTCGTACGCGGCCGATGTGGACACCGACCCCGCGCGGCTGGCCGTGGTGAGCGAGCGGCGCGCGGTGCTGACGGCACTGATCAGGAAGTACGGCGACAGCGAGCAGACCGTCGACGAGGTGCTGGCCTGGGCCGCCCGGTCGGCCGACCGGCTGGCCGAGCTCGACGGCAGTGACGAGCGGATCGAGCAGCTGACCGGCGAGCGGGACGCGCTGGCCGACCGGCTGGTCGAGCTGGCCGCGCAGGTGTCGGCGGAGCGGCGCGCGGCGGGCGAGCGGCTGGGGGAGGCGGTGACCGCCGAGCTCGCGGGGCTGGCGATGCCGCATGCGACGCTGTCGGTCGAGGTGCGGGACGCGACGCCGGGGCCGTCCGGGGCGGACGAGATCGAGTTCTGCTTCAGCGCGAACCCGGGCAGCCCGTCCCGGCCGCTGCAGAAGGCGGCGTCCGGCGGTGAGCTGTCGCGCGTGATGCTCGCGCTCGAGGTGATCCTGTCCGACACGCACCCGGTGCCGACGCTGGTGTTCGACGAGATCGACGCCGGGATCGGCGGCCGCGCGGCGGTCCAGGTCGGGCAGCGGCTGGCCCGGCTCGCGGAGAAGGCACAGGTGATCGTGGTCACACACCTGCCGCAGGTGGCCGCGTTCGCCGACCGGCACCACGTGGTCCGCAAGAGCGACGACGGCTCGGTCACCACCAGCGGCCTGGAGGCGCTGGACCAGGCCGGGCGGCTGCGCGAGCTGTCCCGGATGATGGCCGGCCTGGAGGACTCCGAGGCCGCGCGGACACACGCCGAGGAACTGCTCGCCCTGGCCGCGGAGCGTCACCAGCACAAGAAACGGCGCCGCTGAAAGGCCCTCCCCGGGGCGGCGGGGCGGCGGATGAGCTTCCGCGTGGCAGGATGACGGTGCGATGAAACTGCCCCTGCTCCGACGCACGCGCGACACCGAACTGGCCGGTATCCACGGTGTGGTGCGGCTGGATCGTCGTACGAAGAACCTCACCAAGCGGCTGCGGCCGGGTGAGATCGCGGTCATCGACCACGTCGACCTGGACCGGGTGAGCGCGGAGGCGCTGGTCGCCTGCCGGGTCGCGGCGGTGGTGAACGTCGCGGACTCGATCAGCGGGCGGTACCCGAACCTGGGGCCGGAGATCCTGATGGAGGCGGGCATCCCGCTCGTCGACGCGGTCGGGCGGGAGATCTTCTCGACGGTGCGCGAGGGCGAGACGGTGCGGCTGGACGGCGGCGTGCTCTACCGCGACCGCGGCGAGAGCACCGAGGAGCTCGCCAAGGGCCTCACGCACGACAGCGCGTCGGTCGCGGAGGCGATGGACGACGCCCGCGCCGGGTTGTCGACGCAGCTGGAGGCGTTCACCGCCAACACGATGGAGTACCTGCGCCGCGAGCGGGACCTGCTGCTGGACGGCACCGGCGTGCCGGACATCCACACGTCGATGGACGGGCGGCACGTGCTGATCGTGGTGCGCGGTTACGACTACCGCGAGGACCTGACCGCGCTGCGGCCGTACATCCGCGAGTACCGGCCGGTGCTGGTCGGGGTGGACGGCGGCGCGGACGCGCTGGTCGAGTGCGGATACCAGCCGGACCTGATCGTCGGCGACATGGACTCGGTGCAGGACGACACGCTGAAGGGCGGCGCCGAGGTCGTCGTACACGCGTATCGCGACGGCCGGGCGCCCGGGCTGGACCGGTTGGAGCAGCTCGGGGTGGACGCGACCGTGTTCTCCGCGACCGGCACCAGCGAGGACGTCGCGATGCTGCTCGCGGACTCCAAGGGCGCGTCACTGATCGTTGCCGTCGGCACCCACAACTCACTCGTCGAGTTCCTGGACAAGGGCCGGTCCGGGATGGCGAGCACCTTCATCACCCGGCTGCGCGTCGGCGCGAAGCTGGTGGACGCCAAGGGTGTCAGCCGGCTCTACCGCAGCCGGGTGTCGACCCCGCAGGTGGTTGTCCTGATCATCGCCGGGCTGTTCGCCCTCGCCATGGCGTTCGTCGCGACCGGCGCGGACGACGCCCTGTGGTCGATCCTGCGAGCGCGCTGGCACGACGTCTACTTCTGGATCCGGGAGCGAGTCACGTGATCGATTTCCGTTACCACATCGTCTCGATCGTGGCGATCTTCTTCGCGCTCGGCGCGGGTGTCCTGCTCGGCGCCGGACCGCTGAAGAACACCGGCGCGAACGTGGTCCAGGCGCAGGCCGAGAAGGACCGCCAGGCGCTGGACGACGCGCGCGAGGAGCTGATCCAGGCCAGGGCGCTCGACAAGTACCGCGACGACTACGTCACCAAGGTGACCTCCGGGCTGGTGACCGCGCGACTCAAGGACCGCAAGGTCGCGGTCGTGCGGATGCCGCAGACCGACGACGGCCTGGTCGACGACGTGACGTCCGAGCTCGAGGCGGCCGGCGCGCAGGTCACCACGACCGTCTCGC
>DASXRB010000207.1:0-3616 GCA_036506875.1 Kribbellaceae bacterium
GGCGACCGAGGCCGTCCTCGGCGACGCCATCCGCGCTCTCGCCGGCACTCATACCGTGGTCGTCGTCGCGCACCGGCAGGCCGTGCTGGAGCTGGCCGATCACGTGGTCGAGCTCACAGCAGGAGCCGCGGTATGAGCCCGGTCCTGAGGCTGTTCATGCTGACCCGGCCGCAGTGGCCGCGGCTGGCGCTCGCGCTGCTGGCCGGCGTGGCCGCGGCCGGCAGCTCGATCGGGTTGATGGCGACCGCCGCCTGGCTGATCTCGCGGGCCGCCCAGCACCCGCCGGTGCTGACCCTGATGGTCGCGATCGTCGCGGTCCGGTTCTTCGGCATCGGCCGCGCGGTGTTCCGGTACGGCGAGCGGCTGGCCGGCCACGACGCCGCGCTCCGCGTCCTGACCGAGCTGCGGGTGCGCTGCTTCGAGCGGCTGACCGAGACCGGCACCGGCGGGGTGCGGTCCGGCGACCTGCTGACCCGGCTGGTGCACGACGTGGACGCCGTGACCGACCTGCTGGTGCGCGCCGTGCTGCCGGTCTGCACCGGCCTGCTCGCCGGCACCGGCGCGGTGGTGCTGGTCTGGTGGCTGCTGCCCGCCGCCGGGGCGGTGCTGCTGGCCGGGCTGGTGGCGCTGGCGGCCGTCGTACCGTGGCTGCAGGCGCGCACCGCGCGCCGGGCCGAGCGGCTGCTCGGGCCGCTGCGCGGCGACCTGTCCGCGCGGGCCGTCGACCTGCTGGCCGGGCTCGACGAGCTCGTCGTGTACGACGCGGCCGCGGCGCGGGCGGCCGCGGTGGCCGACGTCGACGCGAGACTGCGGCGGGCCGAGACGCGTGCGGCGGCCGGAGCCGGGACCGGGAACGGCCTGGCGACGCTGGTGGCCGGTGCGGTGGTGCTCGCCGGACTGCTCACCGGGATCCCGGCGGTCGGGGCGGGGACGCTCGACCCGGTGCTGCTGGCGGTCGTCGTCCTGACCCCGCTGGCGGTGTTCGACGTGCTCGCCGAGCTGCCGGCGGCGGCGCAGCAGCTCGGCGTGGTGCGGGCCACCGCGGCCCGGCTGTTCGCCGTCCTGGACCGGCCGGCGCCGGTCGCCGAGCCGGCCGCGCCCCGACCGTTGCCCGCCGCACCGGTCACGCTGCGGCTGACCGGGCTCACCGCGCGCTGGCCGGGTGCCGACGAACCCGCTCTCGACGGGATCGACCTGGAGCTCCCGCCCGGCAAGCGGGTCGCGGTCGTCGGCGCCAGCGGTGCCGGCAAGTCGTCGCTGGCGGCCGTGTTGCTGCGGCTCCTCGACTACGAGGCCGGGCGTGCCACGGTGAACGGGACCGAGCTGCGCGACCTCGCGGCCGACGACGTACGACGGGTGGCGGCGCTGTGCGCGGCGGACGCGCACCTGTTCGACACCACGCTGGCCGCGAACCTGCGGGTCGGCCGGCCGGACGCGACCGCGGCCGAGCTGTGGGACGCGCTGCGGCGGGTGCGGCTGGACGGCTGGGCCGCCGGGCTGCCGGCCGGACTGGAGACGCCGGTCGGGGCGCACGGCGAGCGGCTGTCCGGCGGGCAGCGGCGCCGGCTCGTGCTGGCCCGCGCGCTGCTGACCGGCCGCGAGGTGCTCGTCCTCGACGAGCCGACCGAGCACGTGGACGCGGCCACCGCGGACGCCCTCACCGCCGACTTGCTGGCTGCCACCGCCGGCCGGACGACGCTGCTCATCACGCACCGGCTGGCCGGTCTGGAGGACGTGGACGAGATCGTCGTCCTGGACCGCGGCCGGGTCGTGCAGCGCGGCCGGCCCGCCGAGCTCGCGGTGATCGAGGGCGTATACCTCGACCTGCTCACCGGCGGTAGGGACTTTCGGCCCTGTCTTCGAGGGCTCACGACGTGACTGACAACGTTGCCGCCAGGGGACACTTCGAATGCGCCGGACCGCCACCCGGCAGGGGGACGATCAGCTGAGGAGCGGTCGGATGACCAGCAGTGCCCACGACGCGGTACCGGGCCCGCTCACCGGCGGGGCCGGGCTGTCGGTGCTCACCGAGCTCGAGTGCCTGGACCTGTTGCGCTCGGCAACGATCGGCCGGCTGGTGTTCACCGACGGCGCGCTGCCCGCGGTGCAGCCGATGAACTTCCTGGTGGAAGACCGCTCGATCCTGCTGCGCACGGTGTCCGGCGCGGCCTGGTCCTCGATAGCGGACGGCACCGTGGTGGCCTTCGAGGTCGACGACTTCGACCTGGAGAACCGACGCGGCTGGGACGTCACCGTGGTGGGCCGGGCCCGTCGGGTCAGCGACCCCGCCGAGCGGGAGCGGATGGCCACGCTGCCGCTGCGGTCCTGGGCAACCGGACCGCGCGACGAGTTCGTCCGGATCGGCATCGAGGTGGTCAGCGGGCGCTGGCTGCACTGACCGTCAGTACTTGTGGTCCGGCCGGCCGGCGCCGGGCGGACTCCAGGCCCGCGAACCCGGCACCGACGATCGCCACCCGCGGGCGTGCGTTCACCTCAGACACCTCTCGTCTCCTGCGGTCCGGGCGTGACCGTCGTGGCGACGTCGGCGACCGCCCGGCGTGGCGTCGGCTCCTGCTTCCGGGAGCGCAGCAGCCGGATCACCATGTGCGCGTGACCCGGCCTGCCGGTCACGGCCTGGACCCGCGCGCGCAGGTCGTCGTACTCCAACGGCTGGTTCAGGAACGACGCGGACAGGCCGTGCCGGGTGGCGGTCAGCAGCATCCGCTGCAGTGCCATCCCGGCGGCGACCTGGTCGGTGCCGCGGTCCCCGTCGGTCGACAGGACGATCAGCACCGGGTGCTTCTCGAACGTGGCGGCACGGCGCTGGCGGTCCCCGGGCGCCACCGCGAGGTCGCGAACCACCCCGGGGTACGTCGCCGACCGCGGGCCGAGCGCGCTGGACGGGACGCCGTCGTCGGTACGGCTGCCGCCGACCCACATCCGGCGCTCCGCGGTCCGGGTCCACTCGCCGACGCCGCGCAGGTCGGCGTCGCGGATCAGGTCGAGGACGCCGGTGGCCCGCCGGTCGTCCAGCCACGTCAGCTCGGCGCCCTCGGCGAGCACGGCGCGCATCAGCGCCGTGCGCACCGGTGCCGGGATGTCGGCGGCCGGCGCGGGTCCGCGGCTGGTGTGGCGGCGCGGGATCTCGTCGTACAGCGACCACAGCTCCGGGTCGACGATCGCCGACCGCTCGACCACCACCCGGGCGACCAGGTCCGGCCGCGACGGGTCCGGTTCGAGCCCGTACCAGGTGTGCAGGCCGAGGTGCGCCGCCGCGATCCGCAGGTTCAGCACCGCGGCGCCGGCCGCGATCCGCATGGCGCGGCCGCTCGGGTCCTCCGCAGGCAGCGACCGGGACTCGTCCAGGAAGACGTCGATCGCGCGTCCGCTGACCTCGAAGCGCCACGGCTGGGTGTTGTGCATCGACGGGGCCGCCACGGCCGCCGCCAGCAAGATGTCGAGCTGTTCCCGCGTCAGCTGGTCGTCGCTCATCGGTCCTCCTCTGCCAGGCCCCGCACTCACAGCGTGCATCGCGGGGTGGCCTGGCAGCAGTGGCATCGGCCCTGCCCGGGCGGGCCCTTCGGCATCGGGTCCCGTGACCCTGGACCCTGACCCC
>DASXRB010000208.1:0-2646 GCA_036506875.1 Kribbellaceae bacterium
GATCGCCGACGGCTCGAAGTCCGATGTCGACGCTCCGCTCAAGACCCGAGTGCAGGAGGCGGCCCAGTCGAAGTGCCAGTGACGCCCCTGCTCCAGGTCGAGGGGATCTTCAAGTCGTTCCCCGGCGTGCAGGCCCTTTCCGGAGTGGACTTCGAGGTCCGCCGGGGCGAGATCCACGCCCTGGTGGGAGAGAACGGCGCTGGCAAGAGCACCCTGGTGAAGGTGCTGTCGGGGTTGCACCAGCCCGACGAGGGCACGCTGAAGGTCAGCGGCGAGCCCGTCCGCTTGCTGCACCGCCACGATGCGGAGCGCTTCGGCATCGCCACCATCTATCAGGAGCTGACACTGGTCCCGGAACTGGACGTGGCGAGCAACCTGCTGCTCGGCCGGGTGCCCGCGTACCAGGGCTGGCGGCGCCTCCTCGGCTGGATCGACGGCTCGGCGCTGTACCGGCAGGCGCGCGAAGCGCTCGAGCTCATCCAGGCGGAGCGGATCGACCCGCGGGCTCGGGCCGGCTCGCTCGGCGTCTCGGCGGCGCAGCTCATCCTCATCGCCCGCGGGCTCTCCCGCGACATGCGGGTGTTCATCCTGGACGAGCCGACCTCGGCCCTCACGCCACGGGAGCGCGACGAGCTGTTCGCCCGGCTGATCTCGCTCAGGGAGCGGGGTGTCGGGATCGTCTACGTCTCGCACAAGCTGGACGAGGTCCTGGCCATCTCGGACCGCATCACGGTGATGCGCGACGGGCGGGCGATCCGGACCATGGCGACCCGGGACGCGCGACTGGACCACGTCATCGAGCTCATGCTGGCCCGGAAGCTCGAGGAGATGTACCCGCCGCGCGTGGCCCGACCGCTGGGCGGCAGTGTGCTCGAGGTTCGCGGGCTCAAGCGGGGCGATGTCCTGGCCGGGGTCGACCTGGACGTGCGGGCGGGGGAGGTCGTCGGAGTGACCGGCCTGGTTGGTGCCGGCAAGAGCGAGCTCGCCCGGGCCGTGTACGGCGCCGACCCGATCGACGAGGGCACGATCCGGGTCGACGGCCAGGTGCGGGCGATCCGGTCGCCGGCCGATGCGGTGAGCCACGGCATCGCGCTGGTCCCGGAGGACCGCAAGTCACAGGGGCTGTTCCTGACCCTGTCGGTGGCCGACAACCTGACCGTCGGCGTGGTCAACTGCCGGCGGGTGACCGGCACGGTGGCGCGGATGGGCCAGGTCATCTCCGGCGCCAAGGCGAGCGAGCTGGCCAGGCGGTACATCAGTCGGTTCCGGATACGGACGCGGGACGAGCACCAGCCCGTCGTCGGCCTGAGCGGCGGCAACCAGCAGAAGGTGGTCCTCTCCAAGTGCCTCGCCACCAAGCCGGTGGTGATGATCCTGGACGAGCCGACCCGTGGGGTCGACGTCGGCAGCAAGGCCGAGATCTACCGGGTCATCGCCGAGCTGGCGGCGGCCGGCGTCGGGGTCCTGATGCTCTCCTCCGAGGTCCAGGAAGTCGTCGAGACCTGTGACAGGATCTACGTGCTGCGCCAGGGGCGCGTTGCCGCGGAGGTCGCGGGGAACGAGGCGACGGAGGGCGCTGTGATGCGGTATGCGACGGCGGAGGCCGCGGGTTGACCGCGACGGACCGGTCGGACACGGAGGAGGCCGGCGCCGGCCAGCGTGAGGGCAGGTCGGCGATCGCCTGGCTGCGCCGGCTGCGGCGACGGCAGTCGACCCTCAGCACGATGATCCCGCTGGCGATCCTCTGGATCGTGCTGACCATCGCCTCGCCGAACTTCCTGACCTTCGACAACGCGGTCAACGTGCTGCTCAACGCGGCCCCGCTCGCGCTCATCGCCGGCGGGATGACACTGGCGCTGATCGCCGCGGAGATCGACCTGTCGGTCGGGTCGGTGGTCGCCCTGATCGGGTCGGTGAGCGCTCTGCTCGCGGTCAGGTACCACGTCCCCTCGGGGCTCGTGCTGCTCAGCGCCGTCGTCGTCGGCGTGCTCGTCGGGGTGGTCAACGGCTTCTTCACCACCAAGCTCGGCATGCCCTCGTTCGTGGCCACCCTGGCGATGCTGGGCATCGCCAGGGGTGTCGCCCTGCTGGTCACCGGCGGGCGATCGATCTACGGGCTTCCGGGCGCCATCGACGTGATCGGCCAGGGCGAGATCGGCATCATCCCCATCCCGATCATCATCGCGGCCGTCATCCTCGCCCTGCTCCACTTCGTCCTGACACGGACGAAGTTCGGGCTGAACGTGTACGCCGTCGGCGGTAACCCCGAGGCGGCCCGCCTGTCCGGCGTCAACGTGCCAGGGACCAAGCTGGCCGTGCTGATCCTCAGCGCTCTGCTCGCATCCCTCGCCGGCGTCATCCTGGCCGCCCGCCTGGACGCCGGCTCCGGAACCGTCGGCGAGGACCTGCTGCTCGACTCGATTGCCGCGGTCGTGATCGGCGGGACGTCGCTGCTCGGCGGCGTCGGCCGGATCACCGGGACCGTCCTCGGCGTGCTGCTGATCGCGTCCATCCGCAACGGGCTGGTGCTGCTGAACGTCTCGGCGTTCTGGCAGCAGGTCGCGATCGGCGCCCTGATCCTCCTGGCCGTATCCGTGGACTACCTAGCGAAGGGGCGCTCCAAGTCCTGACCACGATCACCCTGGA
>DASXRB010000209.1:0-6014 GCA_036506875.1 Kribbellaceae bacterium
GGCCCGCACGCCCACGACGACCTGCACCTCCGCGCCCTCGACCCGGCACCCGGCGAGCTCGGCACCGTGCAATCCGGCGATCCGGCCGGCGGTCTCGCAGGCGTCACCGCCCGACTGCACTGCCCGCGCGGCGCTCAGCGCGGCGAGATCGGCCGCGGCAGCCGCCCGGTGCCGGGCCGTCGACACACCGGCCCACAGCACGGCCGCGAGACCGGCACTGAGCACCAGCAGCGCGGCCGCGATCACGATCAGGGTGCCGCTGCCCCGCTCGTCGTACTCGTTCATGGCACCTCCGGTTCGGCTTGGACCGTCGCGCTGCCGCTGACCGGCACCGAGGCACCGCCGCCCAGGACCGGTACGCCGATCGACGCCGACACGACCACCGCGACGTCGTCGCCCGTCCGGCTGGCGGCCACTCTGGCCCCGGGCGGCGCCGAACGCCCGGCCAGCCGCTGCGCCTCCTCCGGCGGTTCGCCCCGGGCGATCGCCCGGGCCACATCGCGCGCGGTGTCGGCACAGCGGATCTGCGCCACCACGACGCCGATCGACCACAGCACCGCGGCCAGCACCAGGACGACGGCCGGCAGCACGATCGCCGTCTCCGCCGTCACCGACCCGTGCTGCGCCGGCCGGCGGCTCCGTCGCGAGACCGGCGAGCCTGGTCGGATAGTCCACGTTCGCGCTGTCACGGTCACCTCCAGACCCGTCGCCGGGGCGGCCTGGCCGCGTGCGGGGGAGTTCGCCGCGGCCAGGACGGTCCCGGAGAGTCGCTCAGAGCTGGACGCCGTCCATCCCGGCGGCCCGCAGCGCGAAGTTGATGATCTCCTTGAGCAGCTGCTGCACAGCCGGCGACTTCAGCAGCGCGACGAGGATGCCGCCGAAACCACACGCCGCGACGGTGGCGACCGCGTACTCGGCGGTGGCCGCTCCGCGCTGGTCACGCCGGCGGTTGCGGCGGCCGGCCGCCACCAGAACCTTCGTCATGTCGAACCTCCACGATCTGCCGCCCCGGCCCGTCCGGCGCGGTCGCCGACAACGTGCCGCGATCCGGGCCGATCCGGAGTGCGACTTCGCCCGCTGGGGACAACCCGTCCACACCCCGCGCCTGTGGATGGAAACCGGCCGCCCGAGCGCGCCTACACCGCGCCGGCCGCGCTCAGCCGGTCGAACTGGTCGGCGGTCAGCCGGAGCTCGCGGGCCGCGACGTTCTCCTCCAGGTGCTCCGGCCGCGACGTCCCCGGAATCGGTGCCACCGCCGGTGACCGGTGCAGCAGCCAGGCCAGCGCGACCTGCGTGACCGTCGCCCCGGTCTCGGCCGCGACCGCGTCCAGAGCGGCGAGCGGCCGGCGCGGGATCGGCAGCCACGGGATGAACGCGATGCCCTCGCGCTCGCAGTAGTCGAGGACGGCCTCGTGCTCCCGGTCGCCCAGGTTGTACCGGTTCTGCACGCTGACCACGTCCACCTCGCGGCGCGCCCGCGCCAGCTGCTCGACCGTCAGCTCGGACAGCCCGACGTGCCGCACCTTGCCCTCCTCCTGCAGCCGCCGCAGCGCGCCCAGCTGGTCGGCCAGCGGCACCGCCGGGTCGACCCGGTGCAGCTGCAGCAGGTCGATCCGCTCCACCCGCAGCCGGCGCAGGCACAGCTCCGCGGCCTGGCGAAGGTACTCCGGCCGGCCGAGCGGAACCCACTCCGACGGCGACGGCCGGGTGTGGCCGACCTTGGTGGCGACCAGCATGTCGTCGTACGGGTGGAGCGCCTCGGCCAGCAGCTCCTCGTTCGCGCCGATCCCGTACGCGTCCGCGGTGTCGATGAGCTGCACGCCGAGCTCGACCGCTCGCCGCGCGACCTTGATCGCATCGGTCCGGTCGTCCGCCGGCCGGTACCCGGTCAGCCGCATCGCGCCGAACCCGAGCCGCCGGACGGTCAGCTCGCCGATCGTGATGTCGTCCTTCATGTGTCGCACTCCTTCGCTGTCTGTCGTCGCCTCGAATCGTCGCCGGGCACGCGGGGGCGGTGCGGTGGATTTAGGCTCAGCTGAATCCTCGGAACGGAGCACGGGTGCTCGAGATCAGCTTCACGGTCAAGGATGTCGCGCGGACGCGGCTCGCGATCTCGCCGCTGTGGGAGGTGGTGGCCAGCGCCAAGGTGCTCAAGGCGGCCCGGCCGGACCCGCTGTACCGCAGGTGGGCCGAGACCGTCCGCCCACGGCTCACCGGCGCCGGTCCCGGCGTCCGGCTGCTGTTCGACCTGATCCAGCCGTGCTGGTACCTGCCGGACTTCCTGTCCCCGCCCCCGCTCACGCCGGTACCCGACCTCACCGCCGAGCTGACCGGCCTGCGGGACCTGCCCGCCGACCAGATCCGAGCCGACCTCGACGTCCTCGCGCACGCGCTCACCCACCCGGTCAGCTCGCTGGAGCAGGTCACCCGTCCACGCCGCCGTTCCGCCGGGCCGATGCGCTCGGCACCGTCCGCACGTGTCGCGAGCCTGTACGACGACCCGCCGGACGGCCTCGGCCTGCTCGCGAGCGGGATCGAGACGTACTGGCGGATCGCGATCGAGCCCTGGTGGGGCCGGATCCGGGCGACGCTCGACGGCGACCTGGTGCACCGCGGCCGTCAGCTCGCGAACGGCGGACACGCGCTGCTGCTCGACGACCTGTCGCCGCGGGTGCGGTGGCACGACGGCGTGCTGCGGATCCGGCACCTGCGCTTCTCCGGCCACCGCCGGCTGCACGGCGAAGGTCTGCTGCTGGTGCCGTCCGCTTTCGCCGGGCAACACGTCACGTCGAACACGATCCCGCCGTGGCAGCCGAGCCTCGTCTACCCGGCGCGCGGGCTGGGCGCGATCTGGCAGCCGGAGCGAGTCGACCCACCGGAGGCGGTCAGCCGGGTGATCGGCCGGTCCCGTACGACGCTGATCACGCACCTGGAGTCTCCCAGGTCGACCACCGACCTCGCGGCGCGCACAGGTCTGACACCCGGCGGGGTGTCGCAGCACCTCGGCGCGCTGCACGACGCCGGCCTGGTCAGCGCGCACCGCGCCCGCCGGTCGGTTCTCTACGCCCGCACGGAGCTGGCCGAGGCCCTGCTCGGCGGCGGCCGCTGAACCGGCATGGGTGCCACCTCAGCCACCGAACACCCCGACCAGACCGGTCAGCGAGCCGGCGATCGTCGGCGCGATGCCGATCAGCACGAACGCCGGCAGGAAGCACAATCCGAGCGGCACCACCGCCTTCGTCTCGACCGTCCGGGCCCGTTCGTCGGCCGCCCACTGCCTGAGCCGCCACACGTCGGTGGCGAGCTGCTCCAGCGTCCGCGCCAGTGGCCCGCCTGACGCGGCCGAACGCACCACGGCCCGGCTCAGCGGCGCGCAGGCCGGCTCGCCGGCCAGCACCGCCCACGCGTACGCGGGATCGGCACCGAGCACCAGCCGCCCGGCGATCTCGTCGAGCATCGCGCCGAGCGGACCGCCGACCGCGCTCGCCACCAGCGCGACCGCCTCGCCCGGCGGCCTTCCCGCCCGCAAGCACGCGGCCAGCAGCTCGACCGCCAGCGGCAGATCCGCCTCGACCCGCTCCCGCCGTCGCCGCACACCCGCCGGCTCGATCCGCCGCAACAGCACCGGTACGGCGACCAGCACCACCCCGGCCACCGGCAATCCCCACGGCAGGCCGAACGCCGCCAGCACCCCGACCGCCCCTGCACCCGCCGCCAGCCGGTGCGATCGAGCGACTCGCGCCAGGCCGCCCGGTCCGAGTCGAGTTCTGCTGACGCTGCGGTCGGTCGATGGTCCGGGCGTGCTCGAACCATCCGGAGCGATCGCGCTCGCGAGCTTGCCCGGACCCGAGCGTGACCCGCGCAGCCGCAAGATCGCCGGCCGGCCGGAACTGATCGTCCAGACGGCCGCGGACGCTGCGATCGCTGCCATGACCGCGCTCATGATGCCTCCAGGACCGCAGATGCACACGAGTCGGCGAGCCGGTCGACCCAGGCCAGCCCGGCAGTCGCGAGGCCCAGGCCGAGCACGAGGCAGCTCCAGCCCAGGGGTCCGCCGGTCAGGAACGCGAGGGGCCGTGCTCCGACCAGCTGGCCCAGCAGGATCCCGAGCACCGGCAGGCCGGCCATCACCCGCGCCGTCGCGCGGGCTCCCGCCAGTCCGGCGGCGACCTGGCGGCCGACCGTCTCATCGGCCCGCAAGGCGGCCGCGACCCGCTCGGTCAGCCCGGCGAAGGCGGCCCCTGACTGGTCCGCCACCCGCCATGCGGCCCCGAGCGCACGCAGCCCGCCCGCCCCGGGCGCTCGCGCTGCCAGCGCCAGAGACTCGGCGACGTCACCGCCCAGTCGGGCCGAGACCACGGCTGGCGTCAGCTCGGCACAGACCTCGGCCGCGCCGGCCAGCGCGTCTGCCGGCGGCCGGCCCGCTCTCAGGTCGGCGGCGAGGACCGCGCAAGCTTCGATGACCCGCGCCCGGAGCGCCGCGGCGGCGGCGCGACTCCGCGCTCGGCGACGCAACCGACCGATGGCCGCCACCACCGCGAGCCCCGCCGCCGGCCCGACGGTCGCGCCGGCGCCGAGCGCCGCCGCGGCCACCGCCAGGCCCGCCGCCGCCGCGCTACAGAGCAGCAGGCGCACACCGCGTCGCGGAACCGCCACCGGCGGACGGACGGACCGCCTGCGCAGCCGGCGCAGGGCGCTCGGACCGTCCGGCCGCCCACCGATGCCGAGGAAAGCCGCCAGCCCGGCGAACAGCGCGGCCAGCGCTGTCATGCCGCACCTCGCAGCAGGCGGCTCAGCCGCGCGGCGCCCGCGACGGTGCGGACCGATCCGTCCGCACCGAGATCGACGGCCGGCACGGCCCGCACCAGGCCGTCCGGGCCGCGCTCCAGCACCCGGACCTCCTCGACGCGGCGAACCCCGTCGCGACCGCGGGTCAGGTGCACCACCGCGTCCACTGCGGAGGCGACCTGGCTGTGCAGTGCCTCCCGTCCCAGGCCGGCCGCGACACCGAGCGCCTCCAGCCGGGCCGGCACGTCGGCGGCCGAGTTCGCGTGCAGGGTGCCGCAGCCGCCCTCGTGGCCGGTGTTCATCGCGGCCAGCAGGTCGACCACCTCGGCACCGCGGACCTCGCCGACGACCAGCCGGTCCGGCCGCATCCGCAGCGCCTGCCGCACCAGGTCGCGCAGCGTGATCTCGCCCGAGCCCTCGACGTTCGCCGGCCGCGCCTCGAGCCGCACGACGTGCGGGTGCTCCGGCCGCAGCTCGGCGGAGTCCTCGACGAGTACCAACCGCTCTCCGGGACCCGCCAGGCTCAGCAAGCTCGACAGCAGGGTCGTCTTCCCGGTCCCGGTGCCGCCGCTGACCACGAACCCGAGCCGTGCCTCGACGAGGTCGTGGAGCACCGCCGCTCCTCCGGCCGGCACGGCGCCGGCGGCGACCAGGTCCTCCAGGGTGAACGTCCGGCGCGGCGGCACCCGGAACGACAGGCAGGTACCCGGCCCGGCCACCGGTGCCAGCACCGCGTGGAACCGGGTGCCGTCGCGGAGCCGGGCGTCGACGTACGGCGTGGCGTCGTCGAGGCGGCGCCCGCACGCGGCGGCGAGCCTGGTCGCCAGCCGGCGCAGCGCACCCTCGTCGCCGACCCGCAACGGCACCCGCTCCAGCCCGCTGCCGCGGTCGACGTACACCCGGTCCGGGCCGTTCACGAGCAGGTCCGTGACACCGGGCTCGGACAGCAGGTCATCGAGCGGTCCGGCACCCGACGACTCCCGGCGCAACGACTCGACGACCGCGAGCACCGTCGCGTCGCCGAACACCCCGCCGCCGGACCGCAGCGCGGCGGCGACCCGGGCCGGAGTCGGGCTGCTGCCCTGCGCTGCCAGCGTCGTGCGCACGTGCTCGACGAGCTCGGGCGCGACCATCACAGCGCCCCGCGTCCGTACAGCCCGAACCCGTCGAGCAGCGCGGTGCAGACCTTGCCGAGCGCGCTGCGCGGACCGGCCTCGAACCGGCCG
>DASXRB010000210.1:0-5338 GCA_036506875.1 Kribbellaceae bacterium
CGCTCGAGGCCGTGACGCCCGAGGAGAAGGCCGACTGCCCGGAGACCCCGCCCACCTATATGGACCAGTTCTGGAACAGCTTCTCGCGTAGCTACCCGACTCCGGTGCTGGACATCAAGCCGACGTACATCCCACGCGTGAACTCGCCGACGTTCTTCTCGCTCGGCGAGGACATCACGAAGGATCCGCCGGTGCCGTCCGACAGCGTGCCGACCTACAACCAGCTGTGGAACGGCGGTAAGAACTACTTCGCGATGAACGCGGTCGTGACGTGGATGAAGATCGATCCGGGCGACGGTTCGGCGCCGTTCGAGTGCAAGAACGTCAACGAGCGGTACGACATGACCAAGCAGCCGAGCCAGCAGCCGGTGGCGAACACGTGCAAGTACAGCTACTCGCGGTCGAGTGCGAGTCAGCCGGACGGCATGTACACGGTGAAGATCAGCGCATTCTGGACGGTCCAGATCTTCACGCCCGACCCGAACGATCCGAATCGGGTCGAGGGCACGTGGGCTCCGATGGGGACGTTCGAGGTGAAGTCGGTGCAGAAGTTGCCGGTGCAAGAGGTACAAGGGGTCGGCGGCAGTCGGTGACCGCGGAGCCGGTGGGAGGAAGACGATGGTGAAGACGACGGATCGGCCCCGGGCGGCGCGGCTGCCGGCGGCGCGCAAGCGGAACCCGGTCGCGGACAAGCTGAAGGGTCTCGCGTCGCTGGTGGCGATCATCGCGATCGTCGGCGGCGTGCCGTACCTGCTGATCACGCTGTTCGGCGCGCCGTGGCCGTCGCGGATGCCGGACCGGGACTTCCTCTACAGCCAGCTGGACGCCAACACGATCCTGAAGATCATCGCGGGTGTCATCTGGCTCGCCTGGGCGCACTTCGTCATCTGCCTGGTCACCGAAGCGGTCGCGGAGTCGCGCGGCCGCGGCCTGTCCCCGCACATACCGCTCGGCGGCGGCTCGCAGGGCCTGGCCCGCCGGCTGATCTCGGGCGTCGTACTGCTGGCCGGGACCGCCAGCGTCACGGTCCCCGCGGCTCAGGCGATGGCGGCGCCGGCCTCGACCGACCACGCGGTCACCAGCACCGCGAGTGCCACCAGCATCGCCGGGCGGCCGACCGAGGTGGAGCCCGCCAGCAAGGTCATCCCGGGTGTCACCGGCGTCCGGACGAACCACGACGACAAGGGCCAGGTCGTCAAGTACACCGAGGTGCGGCCGCCGGACGGCCGGAACTACGACTGCCTGTGGGACATCGCGGAGCGGCATCTCGGCGACGGACGCCGGTACAAGGAGATCTACGAGCTCAACAAGGGCAAGCTGCAGCCGGACGGCCGGCGGCTGACGAACCCGGACCTGATCATGCCGGGCTGGCAGGTGCGGCTCCCGGCGGACGCCAAGGGCCCGGGTGTGCGGACCGTCACGGTCGCCGTCGACGACGGCAAGCACACCGAGACCCGGCAGCGCCACGAGGCGAAGAAGGAGACCGCCCGCAGGTCCGGCGACAGGCTCGCCGACAAGCCGGGCACCGAGACCCGGACCGAGACCGGCACCGGCGGGCGCTGGTTCGAGCAGGGCCTGGAGAAGAAGTCCAGCATCCAGATCAGCGGCGAGACCGACGGTCCGGGCACGGTGCACGACACGCCTGCCAAGCCGAAGGCCGACCGCCCCGCGCACGGGACCGACGACCGCCAGCCGTCCGCGGGCCGGGTGGTCGAGGACGGCGGCATGGGCCTTGCGGCCGAGGCCGGCATCTTCGGCTTCGGTGCCACGCTGCTGGCCGCCGGCCTGGCGCTCGCGCTGAAGCGCCGCCGTGGCTGGTCGCTCGGCCCGGGCCCGAACGCGAACGAGAAGCACCGTCGTACCGAGGTCGAGCTGCGGCTGGCCTCCGACGTGCCGACCGCGCGGTTCGTGGACGGCGCGCTGCGCCAGCTCGGCGGGATGCTCGCGCAGCAGAACCAGCCGCTGCCGGGCGTGGTGGCGGCGCTCGTCACCGACAAGTCGCTCACCCTCGTGCTGGCGCACGAGGACGCGCACCTGAGCCCGCCGCCGCCGTGGCAGTCGGTGCCGGGCGGCGGCCGGTGGATCCTGCGCCGGGCGTACGCGCCGACCGAGCCGGTGCCCGCGCCGGCGCCGTACCCGGCCCTGGTCACCGTCGGTCGCAACGCCGACGGCGCGATCGTGCTCATCGACCTCGACCTGGCGCACGGCATCGCCAGCTTCGGCGGTGTCACCGACATCGCCCGCGACGTCTCGGTGTCGCTCGCGGTCGAGCTGGCCACGAACCTGTGGTCCGACGGCGTGCACGTCACGATGGTCGGCTTCGGCGACGACCTGTCCGACCTGGCGCCGGACCGGATGACGTACCGCTCCTCGCTCGCGGAGGCCCTGCAGGACATCGCGCACCGCGGTGATCACCAGGTCCGCACCTGCGAGGCCAAGGGCTTCGACTCGGTCACCCGGGCCCGGCTGTCGCACCCGGACCCGGACCTGTGGGGCACCGAGGTCGTCGTACTGTCCGCGCCGCCGTCGCCCGAGGAGGCCGAGCAGCTCAACCGGCTCGCGGCCGACCCGAAGCGCAGCGTCGGCGTGATGACCGTCGGCGACGTCCCGGTCGCGCCGTGGCGGTTCGTCGTGGACGAGAAGGGCCGGGCGGTCTGCCGGCTGATCGGGCTCGAGGTCGACGCGCACACCGTGACGCCCAGCCAGTACGCCGACCTGGTGGCACTGTTCCGCGCCGCGGAGTCGGAGTCGCGGGTCAAGACGCGCTCGGCCGACGACGCTCCGGCGTACGAGACCGCCACCGCCGACCTGAGCCAGGCGGCGCCGGTCGAGATCGACCTGCTCGGCGAGCTGGAGATCGACGCGAGCGGCGAGATCGACCCGGACCGCAGGGAGCTCGCGACCGAGATCGCGGTGTTCCTGGCCAGCCAGGACTACGGCGTGCACCCGAACGTGCTGGCCGGCGCGATCTGGCCGCGCGGCATCAGTCCCGAGCTGCGCGACGCCGCGATCGAGCACACCCGGCGCTGGCTCGGCCCGGACGCCATCCAGGTCGACGAGAACGGGCGCTGGACGCTCGACCGCACGCTGGTGCGGGTGGACTGGGACGTGTTCCGGTCGCTGGTCGCGCAGGCCTCGACCATGGACGACGCCCGCGGGCCGCTGTCCACCGCGCTCGGCCTGGTGCACGGCCCGGCGTGGTCGAACCTGCCGGCCGGGCGGTACTCGTGGCTGGCCGCGTCCGGGATCGAGCGCCGGATGGCCGAAGCCATTGTCGACGCCGCGCTGAAGCTGGCCGAGGCCAGCCTGCGGTACAACGACGGCGGACTGGCCCGGACCGCGCTGCAGACGGGCCTGGCGTTCAACCCGGCGTCGGAGGAGCTGTGGCGGGCTACGCTGCGGCTCGCCTCGCACTTCGGTGGCCAGGGCGACCTCGGCACGGTGGCGGCCCAGATGTACGCCGCGATCCGCAAGCACGGCGGACCTCGCGGCGCCGAGGCCGAGACCGACGCGCTGGTCGACGAGCTGCTCCCGGGCTACCGCCGCGCGGTCGCCTGACGCACAACGCCGAATTCAGAGCTGCTGGGCACCCCAGGTGTCGCAGCTGCTCAGGTCGCCGGTCTTGAAACCGCTGGTGAACCAGCGCCGGCGCTGCTCCGACGTGCCGTGCGTGAACGACTCCGGGTCGGCCTGGCCCTGCGTCTTGGACTGGATGTAGTCGTCGCCGACCTTCGCGGCGGCGTCCAGGCCCTGCTGGATGTCGTCCTGGGTGATGTTGCTGATCAGCGGCTTCCCGTTCGCCTGCGGCGTGGTGGTGGCGTGGTTCGCCCACACGCCCGCGAGGCAGTCGGCCTGCAGCTCGGACCGCACCGAGTCGGACTCGGGCCCCTCACGGGTGCGGATCCTGTCCAGATAGCCGTACAGGTCCTGCACGTGGTGCCCGTACTCGTGCGCGATCACGTACGCCTCGGCGAACATCCCGCCCTCGGCACCGAGCTGGTCGAACAGCACATCGAGGAAGTCGACGTCGATGTAGACCTTCTTGTCGACCGGGCAGTAGAACGGCCCGACCGAGCTGCTGGCCGGTCCGCAACCGGTGCTGGTCTGCCCGGAGAACACCTGCATCCTCGACTTCTGGTACCTCTTCCCGCGCCGCGCGAGCTCAGCCGTCCAGAAGTCCTGGATCGAGGTCTGGTACGCCACGAACCGGCAGTTCTGGTTCCGCTGGATGTCGGACACCTTCTTGCAGTTGGACAGGCTGTCCGACCCCGTGTTCTGCGTGGTGGGCTCGTCACTGCCGCCGGTCAGGCCACCGAGACCGCCGTTCAGCAGCACGATGATGATGAGCAGGATCAGGCCCCCGATGCCACCGCCCACCGGGAGACCCATCCGGCCGCCGGGCAGACCGGACCGGCCGCCGCCGCTGCCACGGACATCCTCGACCTGTGAGCTGTCGAGATCGCCGTCGGGGTTGAATTCCACACGCCGTACACTAACTCTCCGGCATGATCACCGCTTCCAATCTCGAGGTCCGCGTCGGGGCCAGACAGCTGCTTTCGCCTGCCTCGTTCCGGGTGGGTCCGGGGGACAAGGTGGGCCTCGTCGGCCGCAACGGCGCCGGCAAGACCACCCTCACCAAGATCCTCGCCGGGGAAGGCCTGGCGGCCTCCGGGACGGTGACGACGTCGGGCTCGATCGGCTACCTCCCGCAGGACCCGCGCACCGGCGATCTGGACGTACTCGCCCGGGACCGGATCCTGTCGGCCCGTGGCCTCGACGACGTCGTACGACGACTCCGCGCGGCCGAGAAGGAGATGGCCAGCGCGGACGACGCGACGCGCGACAGGGCGATGCGGCGTTACGAGCGCGCCGAGGCGGAGCTGCACGCGGCCGGTGGTTATGCCGCGGAGTCCGAGGCGGCCCGGATCGCGGCGAACCTGTCCCTGCCGGACCGGGTGCTGGGCCAGCCGTTGGGGACCCTGTCGGGTGGCCAGCGGCGGCGCGTCGAGCTGGCGCGGATCCTCTTCGCGCAGGCCCAGACACTGCTGCTGGACGAGCCGACGAACCACCTGGACGCGGACTCGATCGTGTGGCTGCGCGACTTCCTCAAGTCGTACCCGGGCGGCGTGATCATGATCAGCCACGACGTGAACCTGCTCGACGAGACCGTCACCCGGGTGTTCCACCTGGACGCGAACCGCGCCGAGATCGACGTCTACAACGTGGGCTGGAAGGCATATCTCACGCAGCGCGAGACCGACGAGCGGCGCCGCAAGCGCGAGCGCGCGAACGCCGAGAAGAAGGCGTCCCAGCTGGTCGAGCAGGCGAACAAGATGCG
>DASXRB010000211.1:0-17654 GCA_036506875.1 Kribbellaceae bacterium
GCGCCGTCAGGGCTTGGGCAGCAGGCAGCCGGACCGGTTCAGGTCGATCGAGTGCGTCGCGGTGATGCAGGTGTAGAACCACCAGGTCTGCTGGCCGTACGCGGCGCCGGTCTCGACGTGCGTGTTGCCGTTCTGGTCGACCTCGCACGGGTTGTCCAGCGTGCACGGCGTGCCGCCCTCGTACCCGGTGTTGTTGATGCCGACGACCTGACCGGACGTGGTGCCGACCACCGGCGAGCCGGAGGTGCCGCCGATCGTCTCGCAGCCGGGCTGGTGGTACTGGATCGAGTCGAACCAGGTCCAGTCACCCTCGCGCAGCTCGTAGACGATCTCCTCGACCGAGCAGGTGTAGATCCGCTTCCAGTAGCCCGACACGACGGCGATCCCGCCGCCGACCGACGGTCCGGACTGGGACAGCGTCAGCGGGGTGACGCCGTACTTGCTCTGCAGCGTCGCGTAGCTGTCGCGGACCTGGTACAGCAGCACGTCGGTCCTGGTCATCGTGCCGTACAGGATGGTGGTCGCGCGGGTGCTGCCGGCGGTCGAGCCGTCCGGCTTCAGCAGCGTGATCGTGCGGCTGGACCGCTGGTTGAGCAGCACCTGGCCGGCCTGCAGGAAGCCGCGCTCGTAGCAGTGGCCGTTGGTCAGCACCAGCGCCTTCTCGGTCGGCTGGGAGTCGGCGAACCGGACCACGGACGCCGAGCAGTTGCTCAGCGCGGCGATGCCGGTGAAGTCGGTACCGCCCGCGGCGTCGGCGGGCAGGGCGGACAGCGGGGCCAGGACCGCCACGGTGGTGGCGAGGCAGGTGGCGAGGGTACGAAGACGCGACATGAGAAGGTCTCCTTGGTTCGGGCGGACGGTCCGCGGAGGACCCGCGGGCCGGCTCAGAGTCTGATACAAGATCCGGTGCGTGTGAAGAGGGTTGCGCTGAGTCACGGCCGCGGTGCGGTAGCGTGCCTGCGGGCCGGTGGACGTCAACACGGGCCCGGGCGTCGTACGGACCGGTACGCGACGGCGCGGTGCGAACCTTGCCGCGGGGTACGGCGTCATACTGGACGTCGTCGTACTCGCGTGCGGCGTGGACCGTCGGCAGCGCCGTCGTAATCGGGCCGGGACGAATGGAAGGACGACATGCCGCAGGAGCCGGCTGACCTGCGCAGCCTCAGCGAGAAGACGCGCTTCAAGCGAGCCCTCACGCTCGTCATGATGACCCTGGTGCTACCGGGGTCCGCGCAGATCGTGGCCGGCAGCAAGCGCGCCGGGCGGTACGCCTGGCGGGTGCTCGCGGGCCTGCTGGCGCTGGTTGTCGCCGTGGTGGTCTTCGCGCTGATCTGGCGGGCCGGGACGCTGAACATCCTCGCCGAGCCGCGCACGCTGCTCGGCATCCAGGTCCTGCTCGTCGTGCTCGCGATCGGCTGGGCGGCGCTGTTCGTCGACGCGTACCGGCTGGCGCAGCCGCTCACCCTGGGCCGCGGCCACCGGCTGACCACCAGCGTGCTGGACGGCGTACTCATCCTGACCGTGGTCGGCGCGCTCCTGTGGGGCAGCTTCATCGTGTCCGCGCAGCGTGACTTCGTGTCGAGTGTGTTCGGCAGTGGGAAGAAGTCCGCGGCGGACAAGGGCCGGTTCAACGTGCTGCTGATGGGCGGCGACTCCGGCAAGGGCCGGATCGGCGTCCGGCCGGACAGCATGACGCTGGCCAGCATCGACGCCGACACCGGGCGCACCGTGCTGATCGGGCTGCCGCGGAACCTGGCGTACGTGCCGTTCCCCGAGGGCTCGGTGATGCACGAGAAGTTCCCGCACGGGTTCCACTGGGAAGGCTGCGCGGCGAACTGCTTCCTGAACGGGCTCTACACCTACGCCACCGACCACAAGGACCTGTTCCCGGGCGTCAAGGACCCGGGCGCGCTGGTCACCCGGCAGGCGATCGAGCAGATCACCGGGCTGAAGATCAACTACCACGTGATGATCGACATCGCCGGGTTCATCCACCTGATCGACGCGGTCGGCGGGATCACCCTGGACGTCGGCAAGCGGGTCCCGATCGGCGGGATCGGCGGGCCGGTCAAGGGCTACATCGAGCCGGGCAAGAACCAGCACCTGGACGGCTACCACGCGACCTGGTTCGCGCGGTCCCGGGAGGGCTCGACCGACTACGAGCGGATGCTGCGGCAGAAGTGCGTGATGAGCGCGATGCTGCAGCAGCTCGAGCCGCGCACGGTGCTGACCAAGTTCCAGGGGATCGCGAAAGCCAGCAAGAAGGTCGTGAACACCGACATCCCGGCCGGGGATCTCGGCACGTTCGTCGACCTGGCGTGGAAGTCGAAGAAGCTGAAGGTGTCCAGCTTCTCGCCGACTCCGCCGCTGATCGACACCGGGCACCCGGACTTCCCGCTCATCCGGCGCAAGGTCGCCGAGGCGATCGCGAAGTCCGAGGCCATCGACGACGCCAAGCCGGACAGCTCACCGTCCAAGGCGGCCGCGACACCGTCGAAGAAGCCTTCGAGCAAGCCCACGGGGACCCCGTCCAAACCAGGTACCGACGTCGACGACGTCGCTGGCGTCTGCAAGGTGGTATGAACCGTGAGCCCTGTGTCGTCGTGGCCGCCGGTGTCCGTCGTGATGCCCGTGCTGAACGAGGAGGAGCACCTCGCCGAGGCCGTCGGCCGGGTGCTCGACCAGGACTACCCCGGCGAGCTCGAGGTGGTGGTCGCGCTCGCGCCGAGCAAGGACCGCACCGAGGAGATCGCCGCGTCGCTGGCCGAGGCCGACCCGCGGGTCGTGATCGTGCCGAACCCGAGCGCGAAGACCCCGGCGGGGCTGAACGTGGCCATCGCCAAGGCCCGGTACGACGTGATCGTGCGCGTCGACGGCCACGGCGTGCTGACGCCCGGGTACATCACCCGCGCGGTCGAGCTGCTCACCGAGACCGGGGCGGACAACGTCGGCGGCGTGATGGCCGCCGAGGGGCGCAGCCCGTTCGAGCAGGCGGTGGCGTGCGCGTACCGCTCCCGGCTCGGGCTGGGGGCGTCCACGTTCCACCAGGGCGGCCAGGCCGGACCGGCGGACACCGTCTACCTCGGGGTGTTCCGGCGGGCGGCACTGGAGCGGGTCGGCGGGTTCGACGAGAGCATGCACCGGGCGCAGGACTGGGAGCTCAACTACCGGATCCGCAAGACCGGCGGGGTGGTGTGGTTCAGCCCGGACCTGTCGGTCACCTACCGCCCGCGGTCGTCCCTCGCGAGCGTGGCCCGGCAGTTCTTCCACACCGGGCAGTGGCGGCGTGAGGTGATCCGGCGGCACCCGGAGACGGCCAGCAAGCGCTATCTGGCGCCGCCGCTGGCGGTCTCCGCGATCGTGCTCGGCACGATCCTCGGCATCGTCGGGCTGGCCGCCGGCTGGCCGGTGCTGCTGCTCGGCTTCCTGGCCCCGGTCGGCTACGCGCTGGCGATCATCGCCGGCTCGCTGATGGAGGGCCGCTACCTCCCGGTCCGCGCCCTGCTGTGGCTCCCACTGGTGTGCACCACGATGCACATGACCTGGGGCACCGGCTTCCTCACCGGCCTCCGCGACCGCCGCTGACCCGTCATCGGGCCCTTGTGACCCGGCGTGTCGCCGCTCATCGGGCCCTTACGGTCATCCGGCGTGGCGGCCATGAACAGGAAATCGTCGGTGCGGACTCCCTGTCGGGTCGTTGAACACGACATTCCCTGTTCATCGACCCGACCAGGGGTACGACGTCCCCGAGCGTTGTTCAGCGACCGATCCCGGCCGTTGTCGCAAAGGGCCGATGAACGGCGACACGCCGGGTCACAAGGGCCCGATGAGCGCTACTTCTTGCGGGTGGACTCGGTCAGGTAGGCGTCGACGACCTCCTGGACGTCGCCGTCCATCTTCATCGTGCCCTTGTCGAGCCAGATGGCGCGGTTGCAGGTGTCGGTGACGACCGAGAGGCTGTGGCTCACCACGAACACGGTGCCGGCCTCGTCGCGCAGGTCCTTGATCCGCTGCTCGGACTTGGCCTGGAAGTCGGCGTCACCGGTGGCCAGTGCCTCGTCGATCAGCAGGATGTCGTGCGTCCGGGCCGAGCCGATCGCGAACCGGAGCCGCGCGGCCATGCCGGACGAGTACGTCCGCATCGGCAGGTCGATGAACTCGCCGACGCCGGCGAAGTCCACGATGTCGTCGTACCGGGTGTCGATCTCCTCCTGCGACATGCCCATCGCGAGGCAGCCGAGGACGACGTTGCGGTCGCCGGTCAGGTCGCTCATCAGCGCCGCGTTGACACCGAGCAGCGACGGCCGGCCGGAGGTGTAGACCGAGCCGCGCACCGGCGGCAGCAGGCCGGCGATGGCCTTCAGCAGGGTCGACTTGCCGGAACCGTTGCGGCCGATCAGGCCGATCGCGTCACCCTTGTACGCCGTGAAGCTGACGCCCTTGACCGCGTGCACCTCACGGATCGTGGGACGCTCCTGGCGGCGCATCAGGCGGGACAGCGCGCTGGCCGCCGTACCCTTGCCGCCGGAGCCGGCCAGCACCTTGTAGACGATGTGCACGTCGTCCGCGATCACCGTCGGCACCCGGTCGGCGACCGGCACCGTGTTCACCGGCTTCTCGGCCGATGTCTCGGCCGATGTCTCGGCCGCCGTCTCGGCAGCCGGTGCCTCGGGGGTCTTGGTCTCGGATGTCGGATCAGCCACGGCCGTACCTGTCCTCCGCACGCCAGAAGTACCAGAACCCGCCGACCAGGGCCACGAGCGCCCAGCCGATGGCGATCGGCCAGGCGTTGGGCAGCGAGTGCGCCTCGTGGTGGGTCAGCAGGGACTGCCGGACGATGTCGATGTAAGCCGCCGCCGGGTTGAGCGTGATCAGTTGCGCGATCCACCACGGCTTACCGGCCAGCGCCGCCGGGATCGAGAAGAACACGCCCGACACGTACAGCCAGGTGCGCAGCGCGAACGGCATGATCTGCGCGATGTCGCCGAAGAACGCGCCGAGCCGGGCGAACACCAGCGTGATCCCGATGTTGAACATCGTCTGCAGCAGCAGCGCCACCGGCAGCAGCATCCAGTGCCACGAGAAGCCGTCGGTGAGCCCGACCAGGACGAGCAGGATCGCCATCGAGATGCCGAGCTGGCTCAGCTCGTTCATCACGTACGCGAACGGCAGCGTGGCGCGCGGGAAGTGCAGGGTCCGGATCAGCGACATGTTGGCCGAGATCGACCGGGTGCCCTCCATCACCGAGCGCTGCGTGTACGTGAAGACGAAGATGCCGCTGATCAGGAACGCCGTGTAGTTCTCGACGTTGCTCGCGGCCTTCATCATCAGCCCGAAGACCATGTAGTACACGGCCGCGTTCAGCAGTGGTGTCAGCACCTGCCACAGCGAACCCAGTCGGGCACCGGCGTAGGCCGCGTAGATCCTGGCGCGGGCGTAGCTGACGACGAACTGGCGCCGTGACCACAGGTCGCGCACGTAGTCGCCGAACGCCGGCCGCACCGAGCTTTTCGACAACCCGTACTTCTCGGCCAGCGCCTCCGCGGAGAGCGTCCCGGCCAGCTCGGGGCTGGATGACATGCGGGCCAATCTACTGTGGCGTCCGCCGGATCACCCACCTGGGCTCACCCGGAGTCATCGATTCGACGGGTACGACGCCTGACCAGCCGGCCCACTGGTCTGTCTGAGAGAGTGGCCGCATGACGTGGCTGGTGACGGGCGGGGCTGGGTACATCGGTGCGCACGTGGTGCGGGCGTTCCAGGCCGACGGGATAGGCGTCGTGGCGATCGACGACCTGTCGAACGGGCACCGCGAGTTCGTGCTCGACGACGTGCCGTTCGTGCAGGCGAACCTGCTCGACGGCGCGGCGGTCCGTCGTACCGTCGAGGAGCACCAGGTGACCGGAGTGGTGCACCTTGCCGGGTTCAAGTTCGCGGGCGAGTCGGTGGCACGGCCGTTCCACACCTACACCCAGAACGTGACCGCGATGGTGACGCTGCTGGACGTGCTCACCGACCTCGGCGTGCGCAACTTCGTGTTCTCCGGCAGCGCCGGGGTGTACGGCACGCCGCAGGTCGACCTGGTCACCGAGGAGACCCCGCTGCACCCGGAGTCGCCGTACGGGGAGACCAAGGTGATCGGGGAGTGGCTGCTGGCCGACGCGGCCGTCGCGCACGACCTGCGCTACACGTCGCTGCGGTACTTCAACGTGGTCGGCTCGTCGTACGACGACATCTACGACTCCAGCCCGCACAACCTGTTCCCGAAGGTGATGAAGGCGCTCACCGACGGGCGGACGCCGCAGATCAACGGCGACGACTACCCGACGCCGGACGGGACGCCGGTCAAGGACCACGTGCACGTCGGCGACCTGGCGCGGGCGCACGTCACGGCCGCCCGGGCGCTGGAGCAGGGGCGGACCCTGGAACGGGTCTACAACCTCGGCAGCGGCACCGGCGCGTCGGTGCGGGAGATCATGGACGCCGTCCGCCGGGTGACCGGGATCGACTTCACCCCGGTGATCGCGCCGCGCCGGCCGGGCGACCCGGCCCGGATCGTTGCCTCGGACGCGCTCGCGGCGCGCGACCTGGACTGGAAGAACACCTACACGATCGACGAGATGGTCGCGAGCGCCTGGCGGTCCTGGCAGAAGCGGGTCGGCGCCGGGGTCAGCTGAGCTGGACCCCGATGGGGCCGGTCAGCACCCCGCCCTCGACCGGCAGCGTGATGCCGGTGATCCAGGCCGCGTCGTCCGAGGCGAGGAACGCGACCGCGGCGGCGATGTCCTCCGGCTCGCCGACCCGGCCGAGCGGGTACAGCTGCGCCAGCTGGGCGAGGGCCTCTTGCTGGTCGTCCCAGTTCGGGGTGCGCACGGTGCCGGGCGCGACCAGGTTGAACCGCACGCCGTCGCGGCCGTAGCGGGCCGCCAGGTTCCGCGTCAGGCTCTGCAGGCCGGCCTTGGCGGCCGAGTACTCGACGTTGCCGAAGGCAACCAGTCCGTTGACGGAGCCGACCGAGACGACGGCGCCGCGGGTCTCGACCAGGTGCGGCAGCGCCGCCTTGATGCACCGGCTCGCGCCCACCAGGCTCAGGTCGAGCTGGTTGTGCCAGTCCTGCGTCGTGGCTTCCTCGTACGACGCCCTCACGATGCAGCCGCCGGCGTTGTTCACCAGCACGTCGAGCCGGCCGTAGCGTTCGACCGTCGCGGCGACGGCGGTCCGGACGGATTCGTCGGAGGTCACGTCGCACGCGATCGCGAACGACTGGTCGGCGAGCTCGCGGCTGACCGCGGCGGCGGTGTCCTCGTCGAGGTCGGTGACGGCGACCGCGCACCCCTCGGCGGCGAGCCGGTGCGCGACGGCGCGGCCGATGCCCTGGCCGGCCGCGGTCACCAGGGCGACCCTGCCCTCGAACCGGCGCGTCACGGCCGGTCCAGGACGGTGTCGACGCGCTCGTCGGCGACCCGGCGGTCGAGCGTGGCCGGGTCGAGGTTGCGGCACAGCACGACCGAGCCGCCTCCCGCGAGCACCCCGGCGAGGGTCGTGGGGTCGTTCGCCAGGTCGCGGGTGGTGAGGACGCGTTCGCCGATCGGCCCGGCCGCCGCGACTAGGTCCGCGTGCGTGCGGTCGTCGTACGCCGGTGACTGCGGGCGCGGCGGGTCGAGGGGCACGTAGAGGTCGCCGTGGTTGTAGACCTCGGCGCCGAAGTCGACCACGCCGGGCGGCAGCGGCTCGCGGAACCGGCCGCCGAGCGGCAGCAGCGCGGACGCCACCGTGGTGTTCTTGCCGCGGACCTCCTCCAGGTCTTCGAGGCGGTCCGGGCCGATGATCGCGATGTCGCCGGTCGTGCTGGTCAGCGTCGCGTGCGCGGACCACGCGGCGAGCGCCCAGACGACGCCGAGCCAGTGCGGCGGCAGCGCGATCCGCACGGTGTCGCCGGTCGCCAGGTCGAGCTCGTCGGTGAGCAGGTTCGCGGTCTTCGCGACCCAGTTCGCGGTGGTCGCGTAGCTGAGCTCGATCCGCTCACCCGACGCGTCGTCGTAGAACGTCACGAACGGCCGTCCGGGGTCCCGCTTGACCGCGGCGGCGAACAGTTCCGGGAGCGTCGATGCCATGCCGGAGAACCTACCTGGCTAGGCTGCCTAGCCATGCGCAACGTGGTGATCCTCGCGGGCGGGTCCGGTACCCGGCTGTGGCCGCTGTCCAGGGCCGACCGGCCGAAACAGGTACTGCCGCTGGCCGGTGAGCGGTCGCTGCTGCGGGTGGCGTACGACCGCCTCGAAGGGCTCGTCGACCCGGACCGGATCTACGTGTGCACGGCGGCCGCGCACGCGTCGCAGGTGCTCGAGCAGCTTCCCGAGCTGGATCCGTCACGGCTGATCGGCGAGCCGGTCGGGCGGGACACCGCCAACGCCGTCGGCCTTGCCTCGGCCGTGGTCGGCCGGGACGACCCGGACGCCGTGCTGGCTATGGTCACCGCCGACCACCTGATCACGCCGGAGAAGGAGTTCCGCGCCTCGGTCGAGACGGCGTTCGCCCTGGTCGAGGATCGGCCCCGGGCGCTGTGCACGTTCGGGATCGAGCCGACCCACCCGCACACCGGTCTCGGGTACGTCGAACGTGGTGAGCAGATCGCCGGCTCCGGGGCGTTCGAGGTGGCCAGGTTCCGGGAGAAGCCGGATCTCGCGACCGCGGAGGAGTACCTCGCGACGGGCCGGTTCTGGTGGAACTCCGGCATGTTCGTGTGGCGGGCGGAGACCCTGCTCGACGTGCTGGACAAGCTGCTGCCGGAGTCGGCCGCGGCGCTGCGCCGGGCGGGCGCGGCAGTGGCGGGCGAGGAGCGGGACGCGGTGCTGTCCGAGATCTACCCGGTGCTGCGGAAGATCAGCGTCGACTTCGCCGTGATGGAACCCGTGTCCAACGGTGCCGTGGACGCCGAGGTGGTCGTCGTGCCGATGCCGGTGCAGTGGCTCGACGTCGGCTCCTGGGCGGCCCTCGCGGGAACCCTGGAGATCGACGACGCGGGCAACAGTGCGCGCGCCGGCAGCCTCACCTGCTTGGTCGACTCCAGCGACAACGTGGTCGTCACCGACGATCCCGAGCACCTGGTCGCGGCCGTCGGCCTGACCGGTCACATCGTCGTGCACACGTCCGACGTGACGATGGTCTGTCCGCTGTCCGCCGGCGAACGGGTCAAGGAGCTCGTCGCCGAGGTCCGGTCCAGGTACGCCGGCCGCTTCACCTGAGACAGTCCAGGCCTCGAACTGCATGACGTCCCTCAGGTCGCAACCCGAGGGACGTCATGGAAGGCCGGCAGCTGCCGTGCGAGGTGTGATCAGGCGCCGGCTTCGGGGGCGTTGGTGGCGGGGTACTTCTCGATGAACGTGGTGAGGGCCCCGCCGCTGACCTTGCCGCAGAACTGGCGGTGGCCGTGCTGGGTGCTGTTCTTGCTCGCGTCGGTCGGGTCCTGGCCGCCGTCCCAGTGCGAGAACGCGATGTGCTTGCCGTCCGGCCAGGCGGCGCCGTCACTGGCGTGGAACGGTGCGATGATGACGCGGCCGGCCGCGGCGGCCGGGAGCTTGGCCTTGCCCATCCGCTCGAGCTGGTCCATCTGCTTCTTGTCGCCGGCGATGGTGTCGTCGTACCAGAGGATCGTGAAGCCGTGCTCGAGGTTGTGCACGAGGGTTTCGATGCGTGGGCGATCGCTGGAGTCGTAGAACCGCTTCGTGTACACCGCGGGCTGCGGGTAGTGCTGGCCGGACGACGGCGGGGACTGGGCGTACTTGACGACCGTGCCTTCGTTGACGTGGTCCTTGCCGCCGGTGGCCGGGTCGTCGGTGGGCGCGTCGCAGGAGGCGGCGGCCATCGAGGTGCCGATGTCGGCGACCTGCGCGTTCTTGATCCGGGCGTCCTGGACCAGCTTGATCGCGGGGTAGGCGATGATGCCGAGGCCGACCACGATCGCGACGACCACGATCAGGATGGTGCGGCGCCGGTCGGCTCTGGCCTGCTCGCGCTGCATCTTCTCGATCAGCTCGCGCCGCGACTGCTTCTGAGACTTGCCCACGATTCTCGACTTCCGGCTCGGATGGCGGTCCCGCCTGGCGGCGGGATCGCGCAGCAGTGTACGCAGGAACGCTGAGAAGTATCTGAACGCGCCGGGTCACCGAGACCCGAACGAGACCTCCGCCGTGCCCCCGGACGACCGCGCCACCGCCACGCCGTACCCCTCCGCGTGCAGCAGCACGGCCAGCCGCTCGGCGACCGCGCCGACTCCGATCTCGTCCGGCCCGCGCACCACCAGCGCCGCCGGATCCACCGACACCTCGACCGCGGCGGCGCCGGCAGCGGCCGCGACCAGCCGCCCGGCAAGCTCCGGGTCGAGGTCGCGTGGACCGGCCGGAGCGCGGCGCTCGGTGACCGCGGCCCAGGCGGCCTCCCGGGTGCCGAGGCTGAACAGGTCAGACTCGGCGTCGCGTACCAGCGCGGCCGCGCCCGGTCCGTGCTCGCCGGCCGGGAGTACGACGTCGTCCGCGCCGCGCAGCACGGCCACCGGGACGCCGTCGGCCTTGCCCTTGACCAGCTCGCTCGCCGCGGCCAGCTCGTCGGCCACGGCCGGCACGGTCACCGCGAGCGTGTTGCCGTGGCTGTCCGTCGTACCGCGCAGGTCCTCCAGCACCTCGACGCCCGCGGCGCCGATGGCGAGGTCGGTCTGGCCGTTGCGCCAGGGCCGGCCGAGGGTGTCGGTGACGATCACGCCGACGTTCACGTCGTACCGCTCCCGCAGCGCCTCGCGCAGCCGGCGGGCCGAGGCGTCCGGGTCCACCGGCAGCAGCAGGACCGTGCCGGGCGCGGTGTTGGAGGTGTCGGTGCCGGCCGCGGCCAGCACCAGGCCGTGCCGGGTCTGCACGATCCGGGTGTTCTCGCGCTGCGCGACGACCCGGACCAGCTCGGCGTCCACCGCCTCGGCGCGGGTCACGCCGGTGAGCACCCGGCCCTCGGCCTTGCTGACGATCTTCGAGGTCACCGAGACCACGTCACCGTCGTACAGCTCGGCGTTCTCGCCGATCAGCTCCGCGAGATCGGTGCCCTCGGCAACTTCCGGCAGGCCGACCACGGGCACGACCGTCAGGCCCTTGCGCATCAGCGGACCGCCTCGGCGAGGTCGAGGGCGGCCGCGGCGATCGCCGCGGTCGCGTCCACGTCGGTCATCCACAGCGGTACGGCGCGGGCCGCCACACCGGCCGCCTCGACGGCAGCGACCTGATCGGCGTCGGAGGTGTCGAGCAGCCAGCCGTCGATCACCCCGCCGTCCTTCCGCGCGCCGTAGTGCCTCGCGACCGCCGCGGCGGTGGACTCGACGCCGATCGCCGCCAGCACCTTGTCGGCCATGCCGCGCACCGGGCCCTCGCCGATGATCGGGGACACGCCCACGACCGGCGCCTCGGTCGCGCGCACCGCGTCCGCGACCCCGGGCACGCCGAGGATGGTCCCGACCGACACGACCGGGTTGGACGGCGGCAGCAGGAGTACGTCGCAGTCCGCGATCGCGTCCAGCACGCCGGGCGCCGGCTTGGCCTTGTCCTGGCCGACCACGACGATCTCGCGCGCCGGGACCTCGGCGTGCAGCCGCACCCAGTACTCCTGGAAGTGCACCGCCTTGCGGCCCGACGGCGACTCCTCGTCGTCGATCACCACGTGCGTCTCGATCCGGTCGTCGCTCATCGGCAGCAGCCGGACCGGCAGCTTCCAGCGGGCGCACAGCGCCTCGGTCACCGCGCTCAGCGCGAAACCCGCGTCCAGCATCTGGGTGCGCACCAGGTGGGTCGCGATGTCGCGGTCACCCAGGCCGAACCAGGTCGGCTGCACGCCGTACGCCGCGAGCTCCTCCTTGACCAGCCAGCCCTCGTCCTCACGGCCCCAGCCGCGCTCGGCGGAGATGCCGCCGCCGAGGGTGTACATCACCGTGTCGAGGTCCGGGCAGACCCGCAGGCCGAACAGCGTGATGTCGTCCGCGGTGTTGCCGACCACCGTGATCTCGGCGTCCGGCCGGGCCCGGATCAGGCCGCGCAGGAAGGTCGCGCCGCCGATGCCGCCGGCCAGAACAGTCAGTCGCATGCTGACGAGTCTGCCGCAGTCCCTCAAGGGCGGTGCACGAGGTCTGGACCATGCCCATCGATATGCTGCCGGAGGTCAGGACCAAACATCCGAATGGAGGCCCCTCGTGGTCACCGACGCAACCAAGAAGCTCAAGGAGCCGGTGGCGTACCTGTTGCTGGCCTTCGCCGGTCTCGTCGCCTTGGCGTCGCTGATCCGGTTGTTCCTGGGCCCCAGCTTCACCACGGCCGCCTCGCAGACGCAGAACTACCTCACGCCGTACGGCCTGTCCGGGCTGATGGTGCTGGTGGCTCTGGCCGGTGCCGTCTGGCTCGTCACGCACACCGGCGAGCGGACCCCGAACGCCCGCACGGTCGCCCTCGCCGCGCTGGGGATCACGGGCCTCATCGCGCTGCTCGGCGTGATCGGCGCGTTCTCCGGGTTCGGCGAGACCGCCGACGCCGGGCTGAAGATCGTCGCGTTCCTCAGCGCGCTCGCCGGTCTCGCGCTCACCGCGGTCACCGGGCTGTTCATCCTCAAGACGTTCCAGGACCTGCCGGCGCCGGTGAAGGCGCCCAAGCCGGCCGTCCAGGCCGGGCCGCACGGCCAGTTCGGCGGCCAGCCGCACGGGCAGTTCGCGCCGCAGGGCCAGTACCCGCCGCAGGGCCAGTACGGCGGCGACCAGTACGGCGGCGCCCAGTACGGCGCCCCGCAGGGCCAGTACGGCCAGCAGTACGGGCAGTACGACCAGGCGCAGGGTCACTACGACCAGGGCCAGGCCCACTACGGCGACCCGGCCGCGCAGCAGGGTCACTACGGTGACGCGGGTGCGCAGGGGCAGTACGGCGACGCTCAGGCGCACTACGGCGAGGCCGCCGGGCAGACGCACTACGGCGAGGCCGCCGGGCAGGCGCACTACGGTGACGCCGGCGCGCAGGCACAGCAGTACGGCGGCTACGCCGCGGGTACGGCCGGCGGCTACGAGGCGGCGGGTCAGGCCGAGGCGGGCGCGCAGGGCTGGGGCACCCAGCAGTACGACGCGGGCGCGGCGGCCGGCGAGGTCAAGGGCGGCACGGACGAGGCGGCCGGTGGCTGGGCCGCGGACGGCCAGCAGCAGTGGCCGGACCAGCAGTGGGCCGGCCAGGCGCACGACGCGGGTCAGGGCGCCTCGCACGAGGCGGGGGCCCACGACGCCGGTCAGGACCAGACCCAGCAGTGGGGTGCGCAGCAGCCGGACCCGTGGCCGCCGGCCCAGGAGCAGCCCGCCGACACCTGGGGCCAGCAGCAGCCCAGCTGGGACAGCCAGCCGGCGGCCGAGTCGCCCGCGTGGCCGGACCAGATCGGCGGCACCGACGCCGGCGCACCGGGTGCCGACAGCGACGCCACGGTGATCGAGCGCGGTACGCACGACGACGCCGAACCGAAGAAGGACGACGGCGGCCAGCAGGGCTGGTGGTCCCAGCCGCAGTGATCCCGTCAGGCACTGCCTGGCACGAGACAGAGAACCGCCCTCCGGGCCGCCGGCACACCCTGCCGGCGGCCCGTGTTCTCGCCCGGCACCACCTGGTCTCTCGGGCCTTTAGCAGACCAGCGCTTGACTTTGGTGGATTGCAGGAATGTAATTTCATTCGTGTCGTTCGTTAGGACACTCGGAATCGGGGACCGATGCGTGACGCAGTGGGGCTGCGGCGCAGGCGGACGAGGTCAGGTGAGCGGGCCGCAACCCGCTCACGCAGGAACGAACAGGGTCGAGGAGGTCGTACCGTGACAGATCTGATGGTGATTGTCGACGGCGACGCGATCGAAGAGGAACTCAGCTGGCAGGAGCGGGCGTTGTGCGCCCAGACCGATCCGGAGGCTTTCTTCCCGGAGAAGGGCGGCTCGACGCGGGAGGCCAAGAAGGTCTGCCTCGGCTGCGAGGTCCGTGGCGAGTGCCTCGAGTACGCCTTGCAGCACGACGAGCGCTTCGGGATCTGGGGCGGCTTGTCGGAACGTGAGCGTCGCAAACTGAAGAAGCGCGCCGTCTGAGCCGTGGGCCGCGACCCGGCCCACGCCCAGATATCGCGATGCCATGGCGACGACGGCTATGCCGTCGCGTTAGGGTAGTCCGCGCCCCGGCCACATGGGACGGTGGCAGATGCCTCTCCCGACAGTCCCGAGGTGCAGCTACTCCGCATGGATCATCAAGCCCCTGCCGGCTGGGAGTTCTTCGACTCGGCCGACTTCCCGGCAGCCGCTCCGGACGACCCGCTGAGGCGTGCGCCGTTGCGTCACGTCGTGACGGCGGTCGTGGTGGCGCACAACGGAGCCGAGTGGCTGCCGCGCCTCACCGAGGCGCTGTGGGCGCTGGAGCGCCGTCCGGACCGGTTGATCGCGATCGACACCGGCTCGACCGACAACACCGCGGCCCTGCTGACCGACCTGCCCGGCGTGGAGCCGGTGGTCACCGCGTCCGCGCGGACCGGGTACGGCACGGCCGTGGCGCGCGGCCTGGAGGCGGTCGGGTTCGCGCCCACCGCTCCGGCGGCCTACCCGGGCAGCCAGTACGCCGGTCAGTACGGGAGCCCGTTCGCCGGGCGGCACGGTTCGCACGCCCGGCCGTCGTACGAGGAGGAGCAGGCGCCGGTCGTGGAGTGGCTGTGGCTGCTGCACGACGACTGCGCGCCGGCGCCGAAGGCGCTCGAGCAGCTGCTGCTGCAGGCCACGATCCACCCGCAGGTCGCGGTCTGGGGCCCGAAGCTGCGCACGTGGCCGCGGGAGCGGTCGCTGCTCGAGGTCGGCGTCACCACGTCGCTGGGCGGCCGCCGGGACACCGGGATCGAGCCGGGTGAGTACGACCAGGGCCAGCACGACAAGGTCCGCGACGTGCTCGCGGTCAGCTCCGCCGGGATGCTCGTACAACGTGACGTCTGGAGGGCGCTGAAGGGGTTCGACCCGCGGCTGCCGATCTTCCGCGACGACATCGACTTCGGCTGGCGCGCGCGCCGGGCCGGGTACCGGGTGGCGGTGGCGCCCGAGGCGGTCGTGTACCACGCACAGGCCGCGGCCGGCGGCGAGCGCGAGATGGCCGGCACCCGGCGGCACGCGTACCAGGTCGACCGCGCGCACGCCTACTACACAGTGCTCGCGAACGCGCCCGGGCGGCTGCTGCCGCTGCTGATGCTGCGGATGCTGCTCGGGACCGTGCTGCGCTCGCTGTGGTTCGTGCTGGGCAAGACGGTCTCCGGCGCGGTCGACGAGTGGACGGCGTACCTCGGCACGCTGCTGGCCGGCGGCTGGATGCAGGCCCGCAAGGACCGCCGCAGGCTGCGCGCCGTCGAGCACGACCAGATCAAGAGCCTGTTCTCCAAGTCGGTCAACGCGATCCGGCACAACCTGGAGGAGACCGGTAGCGCGATCTCCGAGCGGCTGCGCGAGGCCTGGGCGGACGAGGAGGAGGACCAGTCCCACGCCCCCGCGGCGCGCCGGGCCCGGACCACGATCGCCGTACCGGAGGACCAGCCGGCCTGGCGCAAGCTGCTGATCCGGCGCCCGTTCCTGGTCGCCTGGGTGGTGCTGCTGGCCGGCTCGCTGGTCGCGGCGCGCGGCCTGATGGGCTCCGGGGTGCTGCGTTCCTCGATGCTGCTCCCGCCGCACGACAACCTCGCCGACCTGTGGCACGCGGCCGCGACGGCGCCCGACGGCGTCACGCCACCGGCCTGGCTGGGCCAGTTCGCGGCGTTCTCCGCCGTCACGTTCGGCAGCCCGTCGCTGGCGACCGACCTGATCCTGCTGGGCGTCGTACCGCTGTCGGCGTGGGCGGCGTGGGCCTTCCTGCGCCGGATCGTGCTCAGCCGGGTGGCGCGGGCCTGGGGCGCCGCGGCGTACGGGCTCGCGGTCGTGGCCAGCGGCGCGGTCACCCAGGGCCGGATCGGCACCTGCGTGGCGGCCGTGGTGCTGCCGCTGCTGGCGACCGCGATCCACACCATGCTGCGCCGCCGCCGGGTGGCGCTGCAGGGCAGCTGGCGGGCGTCCTGGTTCGCCGGCGCCGCGCTCGCGGTGCTGGTCGCCTTCACGCCGGCGCTCGGCGTGCTGCTGGCGGCCGGCATCGCCGCCGCCGGCCTCCTCGTCCTGCGACGGAACTCCCGCCAGGGCAGTCAGCTGTGCTGGTCCGCCGTGCTCGGGCCACTGCTGGTGCTGCCGTGGACGCTGGAGCTGGTCCGGCACCCGTGGCGGCTGGGCCAGGAGGCGGGCGGTCCGCCGACCACCTCGGCCGGACCCGGTAACAGCATCCTGCACCTGCTGACCGCGGTGCCGGACGCGCCCGGGACGGTGTGCTGGTTCGCGCTGCCGCTGGTGCTGGTCGCGGTGCTGTGCCTGTTCCGCGACTCCCGCCAGCGCTACGAGTTGGTCGCGTGGGGGGTGGCGATCGCCGGGCTGCTCGCGACCCTGCTGAGCAGCCGGCTCGGTGGCGGCAGCGGACCGCTGATGCTGCTCACCACGATCGCCTGGATCGCGGTCGTCGCGATCACCTGGGGAGAGGTCCGGGGCGACGCCGGCCCGGTGGTGCGCGGCGCGATCGGGCTGGTGCTGGTCGCGACCGTGCTGACGGCCGGCTGGTGGATGGTCCGCGGCGACGACGGGCCGCTGCACCGGGAGGCGGCGCAGGACCTGCCGGCGTACCTGGTGGCGGCCCAGCAGCCGCCGCAGAACGCGACCGTCGTGGTGGTCCGCCAGGACCCCGCCGGCGGCAGCCGGTACGCGGTGGTCCGGGCCGGCGGGCCGCGGATGGGCGCGCTCGAGGCGGAGGCGCCGGCCGCGGCGAACCAGGGGCTGACCGACGTGCTGTCCGCGCTGGGCGGCGGCGGAGCCGGTGACGAGGCGGTCCGGCTGGACCGGCTCGGGGTGAACTACGTGTACCTGGCGCCCCCGGTGGACCCGACCCTGGTCGCCACCCTGGACACCGTCGCGGGCCTGAACCGGTCGAGTGCCGAGGAGGGCGGCGCGGCCTGGATGGTCGACATCCAGCCGAGCGGGGCCGTGCCGGCCGAGGACGTGACGCACACCACCTGGCGGCTGGCCGGGATCCTGGCCTGGCTGGTCACGCTGGTGTTCTGCCTCCCGACCGCGCGGCGCCAGGTCGTCGGCTCCCACGCGAGGAGGGCTGTCACATGACGCGGCTGCTGTACACCGCGCGGGGACGCGTCGGGGTCTGCGTGGCGGCGCTCGCCGTCACCGGGGTGATCGGGGCGCTGGCCGGGGTGCCGGCGCCGGTCGCGGACGAGGGCTCGGACGTCGTCCGGCAGGTCGTCGTCAACCGCGCGGCGCTGGGCTGCCCGGCGCTCGGCTCCGCCGACGGCAGCCGTACCGTCGTCGACGCGGTCGCGCCGGCGCTGCCCGACGGCGCGCCGGAGGCCGGGGGCAAGACCACGCCGATACAGCTGCACCGGCTGTGGCAGTCCGCGCACACGCTGCTCGGCACGGCAGGCAAGCGCGGCCGGATCGTGACCACGGACGAGAAGGCCGAGCCGGTCCCGGTCGCGGTCCGCGCCGTCGGCCCGCTGGCGGCCGGCGTCACG
>DASXRB010000212.1:0-1527 GCA_036506875.1 Kribbellaceae bacterium
CACCGCGATGCTGCCGAACGGCAAGGTGCTGATGTGGGACTCCGTCGGCGACGGTCCGGCCGAGGGCAGCGACGACCAATCGTTCACCCGCGCGGCGGTCTGGGACCCGCTGACCAACACCGGCAGGCGCGTGGACGTGAAGGGCTACAACATCTTCTGCGCCGGCTTCACCCAGCTCGCCGACGGGATGGTGCTCGTTGCCGGAGGCAACAGGGACAAGGCGCTGCACGGCCTTCGGACAACGCACCTGTTCGACTGGCGCACCGAGACCTGGCGGCGCGGCCCGGACATGCACGCCGAGCGCTGGTACCCGTCGGTGGCCGCGCTGCCGAACCAGGAGGCGCTGATCACCGGCGGCGGCCCGGCAACGCCGGAGGTCTTCCAGACCAACCAGTGGGTGCGGCTGCTGACCGGGATCGCGACCACCGCCAGCAGGCTCTACCCGCTGCTCACCGTCCGCCCGGACGGCAACGTCGACATCGTCGGCCCGTGGGCGACGATGCAGACTCTGCGGACCAGCGCGGCCGGCGGCGTCGTGGCGACCACCATCAGGGACACGATCACCCGCGACTACGCCAGCTTCGCCATGTTCCGGCCGGGCCGGACGCTGGTCAGCGGCGGCGGCATCCTCGACGAGGCCGGTCTGACCAAGGTGCCGACGAGGACCGCGATGATCATCGGCTCCACCACGGCGGGCGCGGCGCCGACGTCGCGCCAGACCCGGCCGATGGCGTTCCCGCGCCGCCAGCACAACCTCACGATCCTTGCCGACGGCAACGTCCTCGCGACCGGCGGGGAGAGCTCGGCCGCGGTGAGCTCCCTCGTCGACCTCAACCACGCCGTGTTCAACGCGGAGCTGTTCGACACGGGGAACGAGACCTGGCGCACGCTGGGCGCGGCGAACCGGGTCCGCGAGTACCACTCGACCGCGATCCTGCTCCCCGACGGCCGGGTGATGACCGGTGGCGGCGGCATCTGCGGGGTCTGCCAGCAGGTCGGCTACCTGGAGAAGAACGTCGAGTACTTCGAGCCGCCGTACCTGTTCCGCACCGACGGCAGCGGCGCGCACGCCGACCGCCCGGTGATCGGGTCGGCTCCCGCGAGCGCCGGCTACAACACGTCGTACAGCGTCACCTCGGCGCAGGCCGCCTCGATCGCGAAGGTCGGCCTGGTCAGGATGGGCGCGCCCACGCACGGCGACGACCAGGGCCAGCGCTACGTCCCGGCCGCCTTCACCCGCAGCGCTACGACGCTGACCGTACGGTCCCCGGCGAACGTCAACCAGGCCCCGCCCGGGTACTACATGCTGTTCATCGTCGACGCCGCCGGGGTGCCCTCGGTCGCGAAGTTCGTCCGGCTGACGGCGACCGCGCCCGCCGCGCCGGCCCCGGTGCGGGTCATGATCAACCGCCCGGGCGGCCGCTGCGTCGACGTGGACCACTCGGTCTTCGCTCCCGGTACCAGGATCCAGATGTGGGACTGCAACGCGACCACCGCGCAGCGCTGGTCGCGCGCGCCCGACGCGAC
>DASXRB010000213.1:0-5620 GCA_036506875.1 Kribbellaceae bacterium
AGCCGTGCGGGGTGCCCGCCATGAACTGGTCGTCGACCGGGTACGGCAGCACGTAGCCGGTGCCGTTCGGCTGGTAGAAGACCGGCTTGCCGGTGGACAGCGTGATCGCGGTCGGGTCGTTGAAGCCGCGCACACCGCGCAGGCTGCCGTAGTAGTGGTCGAACGACCGGTTCTCCTGCATGAAGACCACGACGTGCTCGATCAGCTCCAGGCCGCCGGTGGGGGCGGCCATCGCGAGGGCGTTGCGGAGGTTGGCGGGCAGCAGGGCGAATCCGGTGGCGGCTGCGCCGGCGCGCAGCAGATCGCGACGTTTCATGACGGCTCTCCGAATGGGCGGGTGGAGACACGTGGGGCGGGTTCCGCACAGCACAGCGCAACTGCCGAAAGTTGTCAATAGCTGTTGATTGCTGCCTTCGATCGAACAGGATCGCTCAATCACGGCCCGGAGGCGGATGTGTCCCGCAAGGGGTCCCGCGGCGGCGTCCGGCTTGACAGCCGGCAGTCGCCGGGTCACCAGGGCCCGATGAACGACGACACGCCGGGTCAGAAGGGCCCGATGAAGGTCATGAACGGGGTGGGCCGTAGCCGCCGCCGCCCGGGGTCTCGGTGACGAGGACGTCGCCGGGGGACAGGTCGGCGGAGCCGGCGCCGGGCAGCTCGACGATCTCGCCGCTGACGCGCTCGACGTAGGTGCGGCCGAGCGCGCCCGGCTCACCGCCGGCCATCCCGTACGGCGGGACCCGGCGGTGGCTGGACAGCGTGCTGACCGTGACCGGCTCGGTGAAGCGCAGCCGGCGGACCGCGCCGTCGCCGCCGCGCCAGCGTCCCGCGCCACCGGAGCCGGGCCGGATCGCGAAGCTCTCCAGCACGACCGGCAGCCGCCACTCCAGCACCTCGGGATCGGTCAGCCGCGAGTTCGTCATGTGCGTCTGCACGACCGACGCGCCCTCGAACCCGTCACCGGCACCTGCCCCGGAGCCGACCGTCTCGTAGTACTGGTGCCGGTCGTTGCCGAAGGTCACGTTGTTCATCGTGCCGGAGCCCTCGGCCTGCACGCCGAGCGCGGCGTACAGCGCGCCTGTGATGGCCTGTGAGGTCTCGACGTTGCCGGCGACGACGGCCGCCGGCGGCCGCGGTGACAGCATGGATCCCTCGGGTACGACGATGTGCAGGGGCCGCAGGCAGCCGTCGTTCAGCGGGATGTCGTCGGCGACCAGCGTGCGGAAGACGTACAGCACCGCGGCGGTCACCACCGACGACGGAGCGTTGAAGTTCGTCGGTAGCTGCGCCGACGTGCCGGTGAAGTCGATGGTCGCCTCCCGGGCCTCGCGGTCGACGGTGACCTTCACCCGGATCACCGCACCGGAGTCGGTCTCATAGGCGTACTCGCCCTCGTCGAGGCGGTCGACCACCCGTCGTACCGACTCCTCGGCGTTGTCCTGCACGTGCCGCATGTAGGCCTGCACCACGTCCAGGCCGAAGTGGTCGATCATCGCGCCGACCTCCTCGATGCCCTTCTCGTTCGCGGCCACCTTGGCGCGCAGGTCGGCCAGGTTGGTGTCGGGGTTGCGGGACGGGTACGGCGCGGTCAGCAGCAGCTCGCGGGTCTCGGCCTCGCGGAACTCGCCACCGCTGACCAGCAGCCAGTTGTCGAACAGCACGCCCTCGTGCTCGATCCGGGTGCTTGCCGCGGGCATCGAACCCGGGGTCAGCCCGCCGATCTCCGCGTGGTGACCGCGGGACGCGACGTAGAACAGCACGTCGGCGCCGGCCGCGTCGTACACCGGGGTGACCACGGTGACGTCGGGCAGGTGGGTGCCGCCGTGGTACGGGTCGTTCACCGCGTAGACGTCGCCGGGCCGCATCCGGCCGGCGTTGCGGCGGATCACCTCCTGCACCGTCGAGCCCATCGAGCCCAGGTGCACCGGGATGTGCGGCGCGTTCGCGATCAGGTTGCCGTCGGGGTCGAACAGCGCGCAGGAGAAGTCCAGCCGCTCCTTGATGTTCACCGACTGCGCGGTCGACTCCAGCCGCAGCCCCATCTGCTCGGCGATCGACATGAACAGGTTGTTGAAGATCTCCAGCAGCACCGGGTCCACCTCGGTGCCGGCCGCCTCGCTGTCGCGTGGTGTGCGGACGCGCTCGAGCAGCAGATGCCCGTACGACGTGACGGTGGCCGCCCAGCCGTCGTCGACCACCGTGGTCGCGTTGGCCTCGGCGATGATCGCCGGCCCGGTCACTGTGGTGGTGCCGCGCAGCCGCTCACGCAGGTACAGCGGCACCTCACGCCACATCCCCCCGGAGTACATCGACACCTTCTCCTGCTCGGCGCCGGCCGGGTCGCCAGGTGAGTCGGTCGCGGTGGACAGGTCCGGCTGGACGGTGGCGCCGATCGCCTCGACCAGCACGGCCTCGGCGATGAGCGGGCGGTCCATAAGGAACGAGAACAGCCGGCGGTGGCTCTTCTCGAAAGTCGCCCGCATGGTGGCCGGATCGGTGAGCGGGACCGGGACCGCGGTGTCGGTGCCGTCGTACCGCAACTGCACGCTGCGCCTCACCGTGATCCGCCCGGCCGGCACGTCCTCGTCGGTGAGCTCGCCGCGCGCCGCGTGCTCCAGCTCGCCGGCGACCTCGGTGAGCCGGGGCATCGCGGCCTCGCCCAGCCGCTGCTCGACCGACTGCTCGCGGGTGGCCACGGTGTCGGCCAGCCCGATCCCGAGCGCGGACAGCACACCGGCCATCGGCGGCACCAGCACCGTGCGGATGCCGAGCGAGTCGGCCACCGCGCAGGCGTGCTGGGCGCCGGCGCCGCCGAACGTGGTGAGCGCGTAGCGGGTGACGTCGTGGCCGCGCTGGATCGAGATCTTGCGGACCGCGTTGGCCATGTTCGACACCGCGATCCGCAGGTATCCCTCGGCGACCTGCTCCGGCGTCCGGTCGTCACCGGTGGCGCGGGTGATCTCGGCGGCCAGCTCGGTGAACCTCGCCCGCACCACGTCCGCGTCGAGCGACTCGTTGCCCTCGGCGCCGAACACGTGCGGGAAGTGCGCCGGCTGGATCCGGCCGAGCATCACGTTCGCGTCGGTGACCGCGAGCGGGCCGCCGTTGCGGTAGCAGGCCGGGCCGGGGTCCGCGCCGGCCGAGTCCGGGCCGACCCGGTAGCGGCTCCCGTCGAAGTGCAGCACCGAGCCGCCGCCGGCCGCGACGGTGTGGATGTCCAGCATCGGCGCCCGCAGCCGGACCCCTGCCACGGACGCGTGGAAGGCCCTCTCGTAGTCGCCGGCGTAGTGCGACACGTCCGTCGACGTGCCGCCCATGTCGAAGCCGATCACGTGGTCGAAGCCGGCCAGCTCCGACATCCGGGCCATCCCGACGATGCCGCCGGCCGGGCCGGACAGGATCGCGTCCTTGCCGCGGAAGTGGTGCGCCTCGGCCAGGCCGCCGCCGGACTGCATGAACATCAGCCGGACGGTGTCCTCACCACCGAGCTCGTCGCCGACCTGGTCGACGTACCGGCGCAGCACCGGGGACAGGTATGTGTCGACCACGCAGGTCTCGCCGCGCGGCACGAGCTTCATCAGTGGGCTGACCTCGCTGGACAGCGACACCTGCCCGAACCCGAGCCCGCGCGCCAGCTCGCCGATCGCCTGCTCGTGCGCGGGGTAGAGATGGCTGTGCATGCACACGACCGCGACCGCGGTGAACCCGTCCGCCAGCGCCGCGCGCAGCTCGGGCTCGAGGCGCTCCAGGTCCGGCGCGCGCAGCACGGTGCCGTCGGCGACGACGCGCTCGTCGACCTCGATCGCCCGGGTGTACACCTGCTCCGGGAGCTGGATGTGCCGGTCGAAGATCCGCGGCCGGTCCTGGTACCCGATCCGCAGCGCGTCGCCGAAGCCGCGGGTGATGACCAGCACGGTGCGCTCGCCGCGCCGCTCCAGCAGTGCGTTGGTGGCGACCGTGGTGCCCATCCGGACCGCTTCGATCCGCTCCGCCGGGACCGGCTCGCCGGCCGGCACGCCGAGCAGGGCACGGATCCCCGCGACGGCCGCGTCGCGGTAGCGCGACGGGTTCTCCGACAGCAGCTTGTGGGTGACCAGGGACCCGTCCGGGCGGCGCGCGACCACGTCGGTGAACGTGCCGCCACGGTCGATCCAGAACTGCCAGCGGCCGCTCATGAGGCCTCACCTGCCCGGTGCAGAACCGGCCGGGCGGACGTGTACGCCTCGACCAGCTGTCGCTCGGCGTCGTCGAGGTACGACGCCAGCGCCGCCGCCGCGCCCTCACCGTCCCCCGCCCGGATCAGCTGGAACAGCTCCCGGTTCCGGGCGAGGTACGGCTCGTGGAAGCGGCGCGGGTCGTCCATCACGTGGAACACCAGCCGCAGCTCGGCCAGCAGCCGGGCCATCAGCTTGTCGATCCGCGGGCTGCCGGCCAGTGCGGCGATGCGGGCGTGGAAGTCGATGTTCGCCGTGCCCAGCTCGAGCCATTCACCGGCGGCCTGTGCATCGGCGGCCCGGGCCAGGCAGTCCTCCAGGCGTTCGATCGCCCCGGGCAGCAACGTCTCCGGGGTCAGGCCGCGGACCGCCTGGACCTCGACCAGCCGGCGGACCCGGTAGATGTCGACCACGTCGTCCACCGCCGGGACCCGGACGAACACGCCCCGGTTGAGCTCCTGGACCAGCAGGCCCTCGTGGCCGAGCAGCCGGAACGCCTCCCGCAGCGTGTTCCGGGACACGCCCAGGGCGCCCCCGATCGCGCCCTCGGCGAGCCGGTCCCCAGGTTGGAAGTACCCCTGCAGGATCCGGGTGCGCAGGACGTCGGCGACCTTCTCGGCCGTGCTCATCCGGGCCAGGAGGGCCCGGTCGGACTCCAGATCGTGGCTCACGTTCCACAACGTAGCCTATTGCAGGATCGTTGAACAATCCCCTAATCTGCCGGGGAGCCAGTCTCGTTCCGTTCCTATCCGACGACTCTCCGTGAGGTGCCTGATGAGCCACACCCCCGCTCCGTCCCGCACCACCCCGACCGCGCCCGGCGGTCCGTCGTACGAAGGGAGGCTCGCGTGGCTGCGCACGCTCGGGCCGCGCGGCCGGCGGGCGTTCGCCGGCGCCTTCGGCGGGTTCGGCCTGGACAGCTACGACTTCCAGACCCTTCCGCTCGGGCTCGCCGCGATCACGTCGTACTTCCACCTGTCCACCGGCCGCGCCGGGCTGCTGAGCACCGTGACGCTGGTCGTCTCGGCGGTCGGCGGCGCGCTGGCCGGGCTGCTCGCGGACCGGATCGGCCGGGTCCGGACGCTGATCATCACGGTCGCGACCTACGCGGTGTTCACGGTGCTGTGCGGGTTCGCGAACAGCTACGAGACGCTGCTGGTGCTCCGCGGCCTGCAGGGGCTCGGGTTCGGCGGCGAGTGGGCGACCGGCGCGATCCTGGTCGCCGAGTACGCCGATCCCCGCTACCGCGGCCGGGTGCTGGCGTTCGTGCAGAGCTCCTGGGCGGTCGGCTGGGGGCTGGCCGTGGTCGTCTACACGGTCGTGTTCGACCTGGTCGACCCGGACCTGGCCTGGCGGGTGCTGTTCTGGACCGGCGCGCTGCCGGCGCTGCTGGTGCTGTGGGTGCG
>DASXRB010000214.1:0-2544 GCA_036506875.1 Kribbellaceae bacterium
GACCGGTGCTGGTCTACCCACGGTGGTGCTGAGCAGCCCGGCGCTGGCTCTGGTCGACTTGCGCGGGGTCGGCCTGCCGGACGTGATCGAGCTGGGGACGTCGCCGCGGGTCTGGCGCAACGCGGGCGGGGGCCGGTTCGAGTTGCCCCGCGAGCTACCCGAAGCGCCACCGTTCTCGCTCGCCGATCCGGGCGTGCAGTTCATGGACGCCGACGGCGACGGCCGCCCCGACCTGGTCGTCACTGCGGCGACCAGGGGCGGCAGGACCGCAGGCGCGACGTCCGGCTACTTCCCGATGAGCTTCGCTGGCGGGTGGAGCCACCGGAACTTCCAGTCCTATCGCCAGTCTCCGTCGGTGAGCCTTGCGGACGCCAACGTGAAGCTGATCGACCTCGACGGTGACGGGCTGACCGACATCCTGCGATCGGGCGGCACCCGGTTGGAGTGCTGGTTCAACGATCCCGACCCGCGGCTGGCGTGGCAGCGCACGGCCTCCAGCAACGGCATCGCACCCCAGGTCGACCTGGCCGACCACCGGGTCCGGCTGGCTGACATGACCGGTGACGGCCTCCAGGACATCGTGCTGCTGCGCAACGGGAACGTCACGTACTGGCCCAACCTCGGGCACGGTCATTGGGGCGCACCGGTGACGATGCGCCGGTCGCCGCGGCTACCGGACGGGTACGACCCGCGCCGGGTGCTGCTCGGCGACCTCGACGGCGACGGCGCTGCCGACCTGATCTACGTCGACGGCGGCCGGGTGCAGCTGTGGGGAAATCAGTCCGGGAACACCTGGACGGAGGAGCCGATCACGATCCGGGGCACCCCGAGCGTGGCCGACACCGACGCCCTGCAACTGTCCGATCTGTACGGCACCGGAATGGCCGGGCTGCTGCTCAGCCGAGCAGCCGATGGATCGGGCCGGCAGCTGCGGTTCCTGGACTTCACCGGCGGGATCAAGCCGTACCTGCTCACGGCGATGGACAACAGCCTCGGCGCCACCACCCGGGTGACGTACGCCTCGTCCACGCAGGAGTATCTGCGTGACCAGGCCGACCCGGCAACGCGGTGGCGCACGACACTGCCGTTCCCGGTGCAGGTGGTCTCCCACGTCGAGGTGGCGGACGCGATCTCGGGCGGCCGCCTCACGACGGAGTACCGCTACCACCACGGCTACTGGGATGGCGTGGAGCGGGAGTTCCGCGGCTTCGCGATGGTCGAGCACTTCGATACAGAGACCTTCGGCCCGGCCGGCTCCGGCGTGGGGGCGCACTACTCGCCGCCAACGCTCACCAGGAGCTGGTTCCATCCGGGACCGGTCGCCGCCATCGAGGCGGGGGAGTGGACCGAGCTGGATCTGCGGCACGAATACTCCACCGTCGACGCGCCGATGTTGTCGCGCCCGCCGGAGCAGGCTGCGTTGCTGGCCGGGCTTCCGCGAGCCGCCCGCCGGGCCGCGCTGCGGACGCTGCGCGGTCAGCTCCTACGGACCGAGCTGTACGCGCTGGACGGCTCCGGTCGCGAGCACCGCCCGTACACGGTGACCGAGACGATCTCGGGGGTCCGCGAGGAGTCGCCCGCCATCCCCGGCCAGCCCGGCACCGACCGGGAGCGGATCTTCTTCCCCTTCACTCTCGGCAGCCGGACCACGCAGTGGGAACGCGGCGACGAGCCGATGACCCAGTTCACCTTCCCCGCCAGCTACGACGCGTACGGATTCCCGGCCGGGCAGCTCGCCGTCGCCGTCCCCCGGGGCCGTGACCCGAGGGCCGCAGCCCCCGCCGCGACTCAGCCGTATCTGGCGACGTACTCGGCCACCGAGTACGCCCGCCGGGACGACGACGCGCACTACCTGATCGACCGGGTCGCCCGCACGACCAGCTTCGAGGTCGTGAACGACGGCCGGCTCAGCGTTCCGGACCTGCGCGACGCTGTGCTCGACGGCGGTTCGGGCGCCTCCCTGCGGGTGATCGGGCACGCCCGCACCTACTACGACGGTGACGCATTCACGGGGCTGCCGCTCGGCGCGCTCGGCGATCACGGGCTGCCGGTCCGGGCCGAGTCCCTCGCGTTCACCAGCGCCTTCCTCGACGGGCTGTACCGCACGGGTGACCCAGTCGCGGTCAGTCCGCGGCCGGTGTACCTGGCGCCGGGCGGCGTCACGACCTGGCCGGGGGAGTACCCGCCGGAGTTCCGCGCGCTGCTGCCGAGCCTGGCCGGGTACCGTCACTACGCGGACGGCGAGGTGCCCGGATCGCCGGGCGGGTACTACGTGACGGCCAGCCGGCACCGCTATGACGTCCAGGTCCCCGGGCGGGTGCCGCGCGGGCTGCCTGTCGCGTCGCTCGACCCACTGGGCGCACAGAGCGAGATCGCCTACGACCAGCACGATCTGCTGCCGGTCCGGACGGTCGACGCCGCCGGTCTCACGACGGCCGCCGTGAACGACTACCGGGTCCTGCAACCGCGGGAGGTGACCGACGCCAACGGCAACACGTCCTCGGTGACGTACTCGCCAGCGGCACTCATCACCGCCGCGTACGT
>DASXRB010000215.1:0-1680 GCA_036506875.1 Kribbellaceae bacterium
ACAGGTACGAGATCGCGACCGCGAGGTAGTGGTTCGGGTTCATCAGCCCGGCGTCCGGCGTCACGACGCCGTGCCGGTCCGCGTCCGCATCGTTGCCGGTGGCAACGTCGTACGACGAGCCCTCGTCGCGCATCTGGGCGACCAGCGAGGCCATCGCGTACGGCGAGGAGCAGTCCATCCGGATCTTGCCGTCGTGGTCCAGCGTCATGAACCGCCAGGTCGGGTCCACCCGCGGGTTCACCACGGTCAGGTCGAGGTTGTGACGCTCGGCGATCGCCGCCCAGTAGTCGACGCTGGCACCGCCGAGCGGGTCGGCACCGATCCGCACTCCCGCGGACCGGATCGCCTCCAGGTCGAGCACCTGTGGCAGGTCGTCCACGTAGTGGCCGACGAAGTCGTACTCCCCCACCGCGGCGCGGGCGCGTTCGAACGGGACCCGCTTCACACCGTCCAGCCCGGCCGCGATCAGGTCGTTGGCGCGGGTGGCGATCCAGCCGGTGGCGTCGGAGTCCGCCGGGCCGCCGTGCGGCGGGTTGTACTTGAAGCCGCCGTCGCGCGGAGGGTTGTGCGACGGCGTCACGACGATGCCGTCGGCGTGCGCGTCGTCGCCGCGGTTGAGCCGCAGGATCGCGTGCGAGACGGCCGGGGTCGGGGTCAGCCGGTCGGCGCTGTCCACCAGGACCTGGACGTTGTTCGCGACCAGCACCTCCAGGGCCGTCCGCCAGGCCGGCCCGGACAGCGCGTGGCTGTCCCGCCCGATCAGCAGCGGGCCGTTGGTGCCCTGGCTCGCGCGGTACTCGCAGATCGCCTGGCTGATCGCCAGGATGTGCGTCTCGTTGAAGGCACCGTCGAGGCTGGAACCGCGATGGCCCGACGTACCGAACACGACTTTCTGGGCCGGGTCGGTGACGTCGGGTGTGATCGCGTCGTACGCCTCCAGCAGTGCGGTGACGTCGATCAGGTCTTCGGGCTGGGCAGGCTGGCCGGCACGTGCATGCATACCGACCATCCTGCCCATACCCGGGCCGTTCTGTCCGCCCGGCCGTGCGAACGGCCTGTCGCGTGGCTAGAGGTCCGCGGCGGCCGGGATGAGGTCGCGGGCGAACAGCTCGATCAGCTTCGGGTCGTGGACGCCGGGGATGGAGCCGATCACGGCGTCGATCCCGAGACCCGACAACCGCCGCAGGGTCGCCAGCAGCTGGTCCGCGTTCTCCCCGGAGCTGCCGACGTCGAGGGTGGCGTAGGCGGTCTTCGTGATGTCGTCGTACGAGCGGCCCTCGTTCTCGCAGTGCTCGCGCAGGACGCCGAGCTTGCGCTCCAGGTCCGGGGTGTCGAACAGGTTGCAGGCGTCGGCGTACTTCGCGATCAGCCGCAACGTCTTCCTCTCACCGCCGCCGCCGATCATGATCGGCGGGTGCGGCTTCGACAGCGCCTGCGGCACGTTCAACGGGCGTTCGGCGTGCACGTGCCTGCCCTGGTACGACGAGTCGTCGCCGGACCACATCCGCAGGCACAGCTGGAGCGCGTCCTCGAGCAGCTCGAAGCGTTCCGCGACCGGCGGGAACGGGAAGCCGAGTCCGCGCGACTCCTGCTCGTTCCAGCCGGCGCCGATACCGAGGATGGCGCGGCCGCCGGACAGCACGTCGAGGGTGGTGACCGTCTTCGCGAGCAGGCCCGGCT
>DASXRB010000216.1:0-1567 GCA_036506875.1 Kribbellaceae bacterium
CTCGCTGCGGCAGGTCGGTGTACCCGAGCAGTGCGGCAGCACCGAAGAACAGCACGCTCAAGACAACCGCGCCGGCGCACATCACCATGCACATCTCGGCCAGGTGCGCCGCGAAGCGACCGACCGGCCGCAGGATCCTGGCGACGGATCCCTCTCGGACCGGCGCACCTCCGAGCGATCCGGGCTTGGTGGCTACGACTCGCATGACGACCTCCTTCGCCTCGTCACGGGCCCTTCACTGCAACACTGCGACGGTCGCGGCCGACCCGAATCGAGCATCAGACCTCAGTGCTTAGGACCAAGGGCCCTCGGGACCTTCGCATCTGCCGAAGGCACGACGCGTGCGGTTGGCTGGCCCGGACGAGGAAAGGGGGTCCAGGCATGTCCGCGAATCACGCACCTGCCCAGGTCGACCTGTACTGGCTGCCGCTGGGAGCCGGTGACAACACCCACTGCGTCCGTACCAACGGCCGGATCTTCGAGGCCGTCACCGCGCGGTACGAACGGCGCGCTCGCTGCGACCTGTACCACGCCGCACTCGAGGTGCGCCTGGGCGACGACCGCTTCGTGATCGAGATGGCGCCGGTGTGGAGCCTGGGACAACCCGACCGCGGCGTCGTCTGCGAGGGCCCGGTGGGCGCGCGCTGGCTCGGTCGCTCTCGCTGGTTCCGCTACGAGGTCCGCAGCTGGCGGAACGGTGTCATCCCGGACGCCTCCGAAGCGGTTGACAGTCCCCGGCGGCTCAGCACCGACCCGGCCCGGGCGGAAGGCGTACTGGGGTTGGTGCCCGCCTTCCCCGCGGCCACCTGGGGCCGCGACGAGCTCAAGGCCGGCGAGATGTGGAACTCCAACTCGCTGGTCGCCTGGCTGCTCGCCATGAGCGGGCACGCCATGGACGACATCCGGCCACCCGCGAACGGCCGCGCCCCCGGATGGTCCGCCGGCCAGGTCGTCGCCGCGCGGGACGGTTACCGGCTGCGCTCCCAGCCCCGGCGTGGCCGCCGGGTGCCCGTGGCGGCGTCCCGGCTGCGGTAGACGACGTACGGCCGGAACAGGTAGCCGACCGGTGCGCTGAACGCGTGCACGAGCCGCGTGAACGGCCAGATCGCGAACAGCAGCATGCCGATCAGGGTGTGCAGCTGGAAGGCGAACGGCGCCTCGCTCATCCGGTCCGCGTCCGGCCGCAGCGCGAAGACCGACCGGAACCACGGGGCCACGGTCTCCCGGTAGTTGTGCTCGGCCCCGACCACGCCGGACCCGAGCAGGGTCGTGGCCAGCCCCGCGACGATCGCCGCGACCAGGACGACGTACATCGTCTTGTCGTTCTTGGTGGTCGCCATGAAGACCGGGCGCCGAGCGCGACCGCTTGGACGTGGTAGCCGCGCTCGCTCAGCCCGGCGGCCGACGTCCACGACTCGGGGATCACCAGGCCGATGACGTGGCCTATGACCACCACCAGGATGCCGAAGTGGAACAGCGGCTGGCGATCCGCAGCAGCCGGCTCTCGTACAGCTGGCTCGACCGCGTGGTCCAGCCGAACTTGTCGTACCGGTACCGCCAGACCGAC
>DASXRB010000217.1:0-2480 GCA_036506875.1 Kribbellaceae bacterium
AGCAGGCCGCCTGCCGCGGTCCGTGGTAGTCGTTGCGCATGACGCTCGGCAGGTTGGCGTGGTCGACGAGGTTCGGCACCGACAGGTAGGTGGGCACGCCGAGAAACCCGAGGTACCGGGACATGACGACGTCGTCCGGCCAGGTGTCGCCGTGCCGGCGGGCGTACCCGGCGAAGCCCGACGCGATCTCGACCGGCAGGGCCAGCGCGATGGTCGGGGTGTACTCGCCGGTCGCGCGGACCCAGCGCGCCCCCGTCAGCGCGCCGAGCCGGACCGCGGCGGCGTTGCGGGAGTTCCAGTGCGCGTAGAACGCGATCGCGGCGTCGGGCGCGGCCGCGATCGCCGTGCGCGCGTGGTGGAAGAAGTCGCGGCAGAGGACGACGTCGTCCTGCAGCACCAGGTGGTGGGTTGCCGTCGACGGATACTCCGACCAGGCGCGCATCGCGGTACGGAGCGCGGTCGGCGGCCCCGTCGGGTCGGGGTCGGCGACCAGCCGCAGCAGGCCGGTCGGCGTGGTCGAGAGCAGGGTCTGGGCGAACTCGATGCGCCGGGGGTGGGTCATCACCGCGCCGCTGAGCGTGACGGCGCCGGTCACGGCCCGACCTGCCCGGGGTAGGTGACGCCGATCCTGGCCCGGATCTGGTCCAGTATGGACAGCACCGCCACCGACGTGCTGGCCGGCACCAGCGGGCTCTCCCCCAGGCCGGCGCGCAGGCAGCGGTTCACCTCGGCGGCCTCGAAGTGGTACCCCCAGCCGCGGATCGGCTCCTCGACGACCGCGGGCGCCGCCCCCGTGCCGTGCAGCGTGAAGCGGTCCGGCCGGTAGAACGGCGACGGCAGGTCGATGCGGCCGAGCGTGCCGGAGATGGCGGCGGTGCAGGGTGTCTCGCCGACGAAGCCGCAGCTCAGCGTCGCGACGGCGCCGGACGGGTAGCCCAGAAGGATCCCGGTGTTCTCGTCGACGCCCTCCGGCGTGCGGGTGGCCACGGCCTGGACGGTGTCCGGCATGCCCAGGGCGAGGTGCGCCAGGGTGACCGGGTAGATGCCAAGGTCCAAGGTGGCGCCGCCGCCGAGCGCCGGGTCGCGCAGCCGGTGCGCCGGGTCGAACGGGCCGGGCAGCCCGAAGTCCGCGCGCACCGACGTGACCGCGCCGATGGCGCCGTCGGCGATCAGGCGGGCGACCCGGCGCACCACGGGCAGGCACCGCATCCACATGGCCTCCATCAGGAAGGTGCCGCGCCGCCGCGCCGCGGTCACCAGCTCCTGCGCGCTGCCGGCGTCCAGCGTGACGGGCTTCTCCACCAGCACGGCCTTGCCGGCGTCGATGCAGGTCAGCGCGGCCTGACGGTGGGCGGCGTGCGGGGTGGCGACGTACACGACGTCCACGTCGGGATCGGCGGCGAGCGCCGCCCACGAGCCGTACGCGCGGGGAATGTCGTGCCGGCTGGCGAACGCCTCCGCGGCCGCCAGGGTGCGCGATCCGACCGCCACGACCTCGCACTCGTCCAGCAGCCGGAGGTCCTCGGTGAACCTCCCGGCCACCCACCCGGTGGCGAGGATCCCCCAGCGGACCCGGTCCGGAGTCATGGCAGCGTCAGCTCGATGATCCGCAGGGTCTCTTCGAGGTACCGGCGTGCGGCGGCGATCCGCGGGTGCGGATCGCCGTGGCCGCAGTACTCGATGCACACCGCGGCGAACCTCGGCAGCCGGACGAGCCGCTCCAGCCAGCGGTAGTTGTCGATGAGGCCGGCGGCGGTCTCGACGTCGAAACTGGCGACGCCGTTGTGGATCGTGCAGTTCTTGAGATGGAAGTACGCCACCTGCTCGGCGATCAGGTCGACCACGTCGCAGTCCTTGTCGTCCGGGCTCAGCGACGCCGCGTTGCTGGGATCCACCGTGATCAGCAGGTTCTCGTGGTCGACGAGCTTGAGCAGCCGGGACGTGCTGGCCACCGTGTCGTGCACGGTGTTGGGGTGGATCTCGACGGCGACGCGCACGCCGCGGTCGGCCGCGTACGCGGCGACCTCGCGATAGGCGTCGGCGACGCGCCGGTACATGGGTTCGGTGGCGATGCTGCTTCCGTTGCCGCACCAGTTGTCCAGCTCGTCGCGGCTCCGCACCAGCCAGCCGCCGAACCCGTTGACCAGGGTGACGCCGTTGTCCGCGCAGGCGTCGACGACGTCGCAGACCTTGTCGATCGCCCGCTTCCACTCGGCGTGGTCCGTGGTGATGAAGTCGCCGTAGTAGCCGACGCAGTAGACGGCCACGCCGTGCCGGCGCCCGGTCTCGACGGCCGCGGTGACACCGCGGTGGGTGTTCTCGTCGGTCAGGTGCCAGCCGGACAGCTCGACCGCCGGCCACGCGCCGGCCCGCGCCACCGCGTACACGTGGTCCAGGCTGTACTTGCGGAAGGAGTAGCTGTGCAGCACTGTCTGCATCGTGATCACCAGGCGGCGGTGCTGGCCGACCGTGCGGCGCTG
>DASXRB010000218.1:0-3047 GCA_036506875.1 Kribbellaceae bacterium
GACGCCAAGTCCGCCTGACGACAGCCGCTGCCGGACAGCGGATCGCCGCATCTGATGCGTGCTGTGATAGCATCTGATGCATGGCTCGGACGACGCTCGACCTGGATCCGCAGGTGCTCCGCCAGTTGCGCGAGCGCCAGAAGCGCGAGCACCGCACGCTCGGCCAGCTTGCGTCGGAGCTGCTGGCGCAGGCACTGGCCGATGATCGGGGCAACACCGAGGCACCGCCGCTCGACTGGCCTGCGCAGCCGATGGGCGCACTCGTCGACATCGGGGACAAGGACGCTCTGTACCGGGCTCTCGACGAGGCCTGAGCCCGTGACGACGATCGACACCAACATCCTGGTGTACGCCGCCAATGCCGATGACGAGCACCACGAGGAGAGCAAGGCGCTGCTGAACCGTCTCGCCGCGGGACCCGAGCTGCTGACGTTGTTCTGGCCGACGCTGCTCGGGTTCGTCCGCATCGCCACCCATCCGCGGGTCTTCCAGAACCCCCTGACCCTGAACGTCGCGCTTCAAGCTGTCGACCGCCTCACCGGCCGCCGGCACGTCCGGGTGCTCGGCGAGCTGGAAGGCTTCTGGCAGCAGTTCGGCGATGCGGCGCGCCCGGCGAAGGCGTCCGGCAACCTCGTGCCCGACGCTCACCTGGTCGCCCTCATGCGGCAGCACGGGATCCGTGAGATCTGGACGAACGACAGGGACTTCCGGAAGTTCGACGGCATCGTCACGCTCGACCCGTTCACGCGGACCGTCACCGAGAACTGATTCCGCCTGCCATTCCGCCACGCCAGCGGATGAAGATCGGCGGGGATCGGGCAGGATGGCGGTATGGACGCGGATGAGCGGAACACCGATCAGCTCACGGCCGCTCCGGTCGAGGCCGGCGAGCTCGACCGGCTGCATGCCGGTACGCACCACGACCCGCACCAGGTGCTCGGGCCGCACGTGCACGGGGGCGCGGTGACGATCCGCGCGCTGCGGCCGTTCGCGAAGGAGGTCACCGTCGTCCGGGGCGACCTGCGCACACCCATGGAGCACGAGGCGCACGGCGTGTGGGTGGCGGTGCTGCCCGGCGAACAGGTCTCCGACTACCGGCTCGAGGTGGCGTACGACGGGGTGCCGTCGCAGGTCACCGACGACCCGTACCGATACCTGCCGACGCTCGGCGAGATGGATCTGCACCTGATCGGCGAGGGCCGGCACGAGCAGCTGTGGACCGTGCTCGGCGCACATGTGCGGCGCTACAACACATCCGGCGGCCCCAGCGACACGGTCACCGGGACCTCGTTCGCGGTCTGGGCGCCGAACGCGCAGGGAGTCCGGATCACCGCGGACTTCAACTTCTGGGACGGCCGGGCGTACCCGATGCGCTCGCTCGGCGCGGCCGGGGTGTGGGAGCTGTTCGTCCCCGATGTCGGCGCCGGCACCCGGTACAAGTACGAGATCTGCGGCCGGGACGGCGTGTGGCGGCAGAAGGCCGACCCGATGGCGTCGTACGCCGAGACTCCCCCGGCGAACGCGTCGGTGGTCTTCGAGTCGTCGTACGAGTGGAAGGACGACGACTGGCTGGCGCGGCGGGCGAAGGGCGAACCGCACGCCGAGCCGATGAGTGTCTACGAGGTGCACATCGGGTCGTGGCGGCGCGGCCGCGGCTACCGCGACCTGGCGACCGAGCTGGTCGACTACGTGACCGACCTCGGGTTCACGCACGTCGAGCTGATGCCGCCGATGGAGCACCCGTTCGGCGGATCGTGGGGATACCAGGTCACGTCGTACTTCGCGCCGTCCTCGCGGTTCGGCGACCCGGACGACTTCCGCTTCCTGGTCGACAGCCTGCACCGGGCCGGGATCGGGGTCATCGTCGACTGGGTGCCCGCGCACTTCCCGAGGGACGCCTGGGCGCTGGCGCGGTTCGACGGCACGGCGCTGTACGAGCACCCGGACCCGCGGCGCGGGGAGCAGCTGGACTGGGGCACGCTGGTGTTCGACTTCGGCCGGCCGCAGGTGCGCAACTTCCTGGTCGCGAACGCGGTCTACTGGGCCGAGGAGTTCCACGTCGACGGGCTGCGGGTGGACGCGGTCGCGTCGATGCTCTACCTGGACTACAGCAGGCCCGAGGGCGGCTGGGTGCCGAACCAGTACGGCGGCCGGGAGAACCTCGAGGCGGTCTCCTTCCTGCAGGAGATGAACGCCACCGTCTACAAGCGGGTGCCGGGTACAGTCACCGTGGCCGAGGAGTCGACGTCGTGGCCGGGTGTCACCCGCGCGACGCATCTCGGCGGGCTCGGCTTCGGTTTCAAGTGGAACATGGGCTGGATGAACGACTCGCTCCGCTATCTGGAGCACGACCCGGTGCACCGGCAGTACCACCACCACGAGATGACGTTCTCGATGATGTACGCGTACTCGGAGAACTTCGTGCTGCCGCTGTCACATGACGAGGTGGTGCACGGCAAGGGCTCGCTGCTGCGCAAGATGCCGGGCGACCGGTGGCAGCAGCTGGCGAACCTGCGCGCGTACCTGTCGATGATGTGGGCGCACCCGGGCAAGCAGCTGCTGTTCATGGGCTGCGAGTTCGGCCAGGAGTCGGAGTGGTCGGAGAAGCACGAGCTGGACTGGTGGCTGCTGGACCACGCCGACCACGGCGGCCTGCAGAAGCTGGTACGGGACCTGAACCGGACCTACCGCGACACGTCCGCGTTGTGGGCCACCGACCACGAGCCGCACAAGTTCAGCTGGATCGACGCGAACGACGCCGGCAACAACACGTTCTCGTTCGTGCGGTACGGCGACGACGACGCCGGCGGTACCGCGCTGGCGTGCGTCACGAACTTCTCCGCGGTCCCGCACCACGGCTACCGGCTCGGCCTGCCCTACGCGGGCCACTGGGACGAGGTGCTGAACACGGACGCGCACGAGTACTCCGGCTCCGGCGTCGGCAACTTCGGCGGCGTGGAGGCGGACGCGCCGGGCTGGCACGGCATGACGGCCAGCGCCGAGCTGTCCGTCCCACCGCTCGCGACCGTGTGGCTGTACTACAGCTC
>DASXRB010000219.1:0-4710 GCA_036506875.1 Kribbellaceae bacterium
GTACGCGCTGCGGGACGTGACCGGGACCGTCGAGGCGATCCCGCTGATCGCGTCCTCGATCATGAGCAAGAAGATCGCCGAGGGGACCGGGGCGCTGGTGCTCGACGTGAAGGTCGGCTCCGGCGCGTTCATGAAGTCGTACGACGACGCGCGCGAGCTGGCCTCCACGATGGTTGCCCTGGGCACCGATGCCGGGGTGCGCACGGTCGCGCTGCTGACCGACATGTCCACGCCGCTCGGGCTGACCGCCGGGAACGCGCTGGAGGTCCGCGAGTCGGTGGAGGTGCTGTCCGGCGGCGGTCCGGACGACGTGGTGTCGCTGACGGTCGCGCTGGCGGGAGAGATGCTCGCCGCGGCGGGCGTGGACGGGGTGGACCCGGCCGACAAGCTGCGGGACGGGTCGGCGATGGACGTGTGGCGCCGGATGGTCGCGGCCCAGGGCGGTGACCCGTCGGCCGCGCTGCCGGTCGCGCCGGAGACGCACGACGTGGCCGCCCCGTCGTCCGGGGTACTGACCCGGCTCGACGCGCTGGCCGTCGGGGTCGCCGCGTGGCGGCTCGGTGCGGGACGGGCGCGCAAGGAGGACCCGGTCTCGGCGGTGGCCGGCGTGCAGCTGCACGCCAAGCCCGGCGACGTCGTACAGGCCGGTCAGCCGCTGATGACGCTGCACGCCGAGGATCCCGCGCGCTTCGCCCGGGCGCTGGAGGCGCTGGAGGACGCGGTCGAGATCGGCGAGTCCGCGGGCGAGACCGCGCCGCTGGTCCTGGACCGCATCGCGGGCTGACCTCGACGGTATACCGCTTCGGTATGCCTGGTGGCATACTTGTGAGTATGGCGACGACGACGATCAAGGTGGATACCTGGCTGCGGGATCGCCTCGCCACGATCTCCGGCGACTTCGCGGCGGGCAGCCTCGCCGAGACGATCGAGCGGCTGATCGACGAGCACGAGGCGCATGCGGCTGTGGCGGCCTACGAGGCACTCAGATCGGACCCCGAGCAGTGGGCGGGCTACCGCGACGAGCTGGCCGAGTGGGAAGCGGTGAGCCGCGACGGCATCGTCCAGAGCGACGAGCAGCGCGCCTCGTGAGCCGGGTGCAGCCGTGGCAGATCTGGTGGATCGACCTGGGTGAGCCGGTCGGTGGCGAGCAGTCCGGGCGGCGGCCGGCGGTGATCGTGGCGTCGGAACTGCACTGCCGGTTCCCGATCGACCTGACCTTGGTGGTGCCGCTGACCACCCGCGACCGCCGGCTGCCGCACCATGTTCCGATCCACTCGGCGGAGTCCGGCCTGCCGGTGTCGAGCTTCGCGCGCACGGAGGACGTGCGGTCCGTGTCGACCCACCGGCTGGTCGGCGAGACGCCGATCGGGCGGCTCTCCGATGACGAGCAGCGCGAGGTCAGGCGCTGGCTGCGCCGGATGATCGTTTAGTGTCCTGCGCCAGGACACTAGTGCACCGGTTCGAGTTCGCGGGTCTCGATCCGCGCGGGCGCGGAGTCGGTGAGGCCGAAGCGGTCGTGCAGCCGGCGCAGCGGTCGTGGCGCCCACCAGTTCGCCGGGCCCATCAGCGACATCACGGCGGGCATCAACAGCATCCGCACCACCGTCGCGTCGACCAGGACCGCCAGAGCCAGCCCCAGGCCGACCTGCTTGACCGGTGAGAACCCGCCGGCCACGAACCCGGCGAACACGACCGCCATCAGGAGCGCGGCGGCGGTGACGACGCGCCCGGTGTGCTGCAGGCCGGTGCCGATCGCGGTGGCGTTGTCACCGGTGCGCCGCCAGGCCTCGGAGATCCGGCCGAGCAGGAACACCTCGTAGTCCATCGACAGCCCGAACGCGATCGCCAGCAGCAGCACCGGCGTGGTGATGCTCAGGCTGCCCAGCGCCTCTGTGCCGACCAGGCCGCCGAGGTGGCCGTCCTGGAACACCCAGACCAGCGCGCCGAGGCTCGCGCCGAGGCTGAGCGTGTTCATCACGAGCGCCTTCACCGGTACGACGACCGAGCCGGTGAAAGTGAACAGCAGGACGAACGTCGCCAGCACCACGATCCCGATCGCGAAGGGTGCCCGGTGCAACAGCGCCGACTGGTAGTCGACGAGCGAAGCGGCGTCGCCCGTGACCTCGACCGGAACCGGCGCGTCCAGCGAGCGGATCTGCTTCACCAGGTGCAGCGCCTGAGGACCCTGCGCCTCACCCTCCGGTACGACGTCGACGATGCTGAAGCCCGGCACGTCCGTCCGGACCGACACGCTCTTGACGCCGTCCAGTCCGCGCAGCGTGCCGGCGAATTCCGGAGGAATGGTGCTTCGGGCAACGACGATGACCGGGTCGACCTCGGCGGCGACGTCGAACCGGGCCTCGACGAGCTCGGCCAGCCGGCGGCTCGGTGACGAGGTGGTCAGTGAGCGGGCGTCCGGCTCGGCGAACCGCACGTTCACGAACGGCAGCACGGCGAGCACCAGCACCGGGACGGTCGCGGCGATCACCGTCACCGGACGGCGGCCGACCATCCGGGTCAGCCGGACGAACAAGCCGCGGTCGTCGCGGACAGGACGCGACGGGCGGATCCGGTGGCCGACGACGGCCAGCAGGGCGGGCATCAGGGTCAGCGCGGCGGCCAGGTCGAGCAGCACCACGCCGAGACCGGCGAGTCCGGCCGACCGCAGGAACGGATCGGGGAACACCAGCAACCCGGCCAGTGACGCGGCCACGGTCAGCCCGGAGAAGCTCACCGTCCGGCCGGCCGTCGTCATCGTCCGGACCACCGCGTCGGCGACGGTGCCCGGCGTACGCCGCTCCTCGCGGAACCGCCAGACGAGGAGCAGGCCGTAGTCGACGGCGATCCCCAGGCCGAGCATCGTGACGATGTTGATCGAGTACACCGAGATGTCGGTCAGCCGGCTCGCCAGCGTCAGCAGGCCGAGCGTCGACGCGACGCCGACGATCGTCACCAGCACCGGCAACCCGGCCGCGACGAGCCCGCCCATGAAGACCACCAGCAGCACGAGCACCACCGGCATCGACAGCGTCTCGGCCCTGGCGAGGTCGCTCCCGGCCTGCTCGTCCATCTCGTCGTCCAGCGCGAACCCGCCGCCGACCAGGACCCTCGGTGCGTCGATCGCGCGCAGTCGGCCGGTCACCTTGTCGCCGGTGCCGTCGGCCGCGTCGGCGGTGAACCGCACCGCGATCGCGACCGCGTCGCCGTCCCGCGCGATGGCCCGGACGTCCGGCGTCCCGCCGGACCACGGTGTCGACACCTCCGCCACACCGGGGATGGCCGCGATGTCGGCCGCGGCCGCGGTGACGCTGCTCCGAAGCTCGGCGGCGGACCGGCCGTCGGCGACGGCGAACAGCTCACCGCCACGGGGTGCGGCGTGCCAGACCGCGGCCCGGGCACGCCCCGACTCGCTGTCGTCGATCTGCGCCGTCTCACTGGTGAGCCGGTCGAACAGGCCGGGTACGACGGCGAACGCCGCGGCCGCGACGAGCAGCCAGACGGCGATCACGACACGTTTGTGAGCGATGGACAGCGCTGCGATCCGGCCGGTCGTCATGGCGGGGCTCCTCGGCAAGGTCGAAGGGAGACGATCTCCCCTCACACGCTAGGAACCCGCGCCGTCCGCCGGATCGCCGACAAGACCCAACTCCGCCTCCCTCTTACGACTGAGGCGACCTCACCAGACCCCGCTCGTAGGCGTAGATCACGGCGTGGACGCGGTCGCGCAGGCCGAGCTTGTGGAAGACGTTGCTGACATGCGTCTTCACCGTGTGCTCGCTGATCACCAGGCACTCGGCGATCTCCAGGTTGGACAGGCCCCGGGCGAGCAGCTGGAGGGTGTCCAGCTCGCGGCCGGTCAGGACCTCGGGGCCGGCCAGACCCGTCCGCGCGGACTCCGCGGACCGCGCCGTCGACCGGCTGCGGACGAAGTCGCCGAGCAGCCGGCGGGTCACCGACGGCGCCAGCAGGGCCTCGCCGCCGGCCACGACCCGCACGGCCGACACGAGCTCGTCGCGGCCGACGTCCTTCAGCAGGAACCCGCTGGCCCCGGCCAGCAGCGCGTCGTACACGTAGTCGTCGAGGTCGAAGGTCGTGAGCACCAGCACCCGGGTCCGCGGCCGCGCGGTCGTGATCGCACGGGTCGCGGCGATGCCGTCCATCCGGGGCATCCGGATGTCCATCAGCACCAGATCCGGCTCGTACTGCGCGGCGAGCGACACGGCCTGCTCGCCGTCGGCCGCCTCGCCGGCGATCTCGAGGTCGTCCTGCGCCTCGAGGATCATCCGGAACCCGTCCCGGACCAGCGTCTGGTCGTCGGCGAGCAACACCCGGATCGCCATCAGGTACCTCCCAGCGGAAGCGTCGCGCGGACCGCCCAGGCGCGCTCCGGTGCGGGTCCGGCCTCCAGGGTGCCACCGACGAGGGCGACGCGTTCGCGCATCGCCACCAGCCCGTGCCCGCCGGACCGCGGCTCGATGGTGCCGCCCCGGCCGTCGTCGGTCACCGCGATCCGCACGGCGTCCGGGTCGTAGGAGACCCGCACGTCCACGGACGACGCGCCCGCGTGCCGCACGCAGTTGGTCAGCGCCTCCTGCACGAGCCGGTACGCCGTGAGCCCCACGGCCGGTGGCAGCTCGGGCGGATCGCCGGAGACGGTGAACCGTGCGTCGAGACCGGCCGAGCGCACCCCGTCGACCAGGGAGGCGATCT
>DASXRB010000220.1:0-7977 GCA_036506875.1 Kribbellaceae bacterium
GGCCGGGCTGGTCGGGCTGCACCGGTCCCGGCGCACCGGCGACGGTACCGAGATCGCCGGCGTGCGGGCGTTCCGGCCGGGGGACCGGCTGCGGCAGATCAACTGGGCGGTCTCCGCGCGGACCGGCACGCTGCACGTCACGTCGACCTGGTCCGACCGCGACACCGAGGTGTGGCTGCTGCTCGACACCCACGACGACGTCGGCGCCTCGGCCGGCATCGACGGTACGGCGAGCAGCCTGGACACCGCGGTCCGCGCGGCCGCGGCGGTCGCCGAGCACTACCTTCGGCACGGCGACCGGGTCCGGCTGTCCGACACCGCCGCGATCGTGCGCTCGGTGCGGTCCGGCAGCGGCCGCGGTCACCTGCGGCGGATCCTGGACAGCCTGGTCGACGCCAACCCACACGCCCCCACCAGCGGTGGCCCGCGGCGCCCGGTCCGGCACCGGCCGGCCCGCTCCGGGACGCTGGTGATCGTGCTCAGCCCGCTGCTGCGCGACGACCTGCTCGGCGACGTGGTCACGCTGGTGCACGGCGGCTGCACGGTCGTCGTGGTGGACACCCTGCCGGCCGACGTCAAGCGGTTCTCGCCCGGCGAGCCGACGCTGTCACTGGCCTGGCGGCTGCGGCTGCTGGAACGGGCCGCGGACGTGGACCGCCTCGGAGACCTCGGAGTACCGACCGTGCCGTGGCGCGGGCCGGGCACGCTCGACGAGGTGCTGCGCGACGTCAGCCGGCTGACCGCCGCGCCGAGGCTGAGGTGAGGCCGCGATGGCGGTAGCGGCGCGGATCAACCGGTGGCTGGCGCAGCTGCGGGCTGCTCGCGGGCCGGCGCTGCTGGCCCGGCTGACGATCCTCGCGGCCGGGCTGGTCGCGTTCGTGGCCGAGGTGGCCGCGCCGTGGGACGCGATGGACCTGCTCGTCGTGCTCGCCGCGATCACGCTGCCGCTGGCCGTGCTGGCGCCGGACTCGCCCGCGCCGCTCGCCTACGTACTGTTCGTCGTCCTGGACTGGCTCGGGCGGGCGCCGGCCACGCCGGGCTGGACCGCCGTCCAGGTGGCGCTGGCGCTGCTGGTCCTCCACCTCGCGGCCGCGTTCGCGGCGCAGTTCCCGGCCGAGGCCGAGGTCAGCGGCCCGGTGCTGCGCGGCTGGTTGCCGGCGGCAACCACAGCGGTCCTGGTCACGCTGGTCGTCGCGGGTGTTTCCGGCGTGCTCCGCGGCACCGGCGTCGAGGGCTCCCTCACCGTCACCGTCGCCGCCCTCCTCGGCACCACCGCGGTTCTCTGGCTCATCGCCACCCGCTCCGGCCCGGCCGACCGTTAGCCCCCCCATCCATCCCATTCATCGGGCCCTTGTGACCCGGCGTGTCGCCGCTCATCGGGCCCTTGTGACCGCAGGCGCGCCCCGGGCGGCTCGGACAGCCTGCCGGACTCAGGACAACGTGCCGGTTCCCTGCTCACGCGGTGGTGGCCGTGAACACGAAATTTCCTGTACGACGACCCGCCGGGCGGTTCACGCTCCCCGCAAGGTGGTCCGCGGTGTCCGGACGGGCAAAGCGGAAGTCGGCGCGGCTTGGTCGGAAGGGCCCGATGATGTGCGACACGCCGGGTCACAAGGGCCCGACGAACGGAAATCGCCGTGGGGCTTCTGGGTTAGATCGGGAGGCGGCGGAAGACCGGTCTGGGGAGGTGGCGCAGGCCGGTCATGACGGCGCGCAGCGGCATCGGGACCCAGATCAGCTCCGCGCCGCGTCGTACCGCCGCCACCACCGCGTCGGCGACCTCGGAGGCGGTGACGGACAGCGGCGGAGCCTCCAGACCCTCGGTCATCCGGGTCTTCACGAAACCAGGGCGTACGACGAGGACCCGCACGCCGTATTCGCGCAGCGCCTCGCCGAGGCCGGTGTAGAACGCGTCCATCCCGGCCTTGGTGGAGCCGTACACGAAGTTCGACCGGCGGGCGCGTTCGCCCGCGACCGATGAGAGCGCGACGATGACGCCGTGGCCCTGAGCCTTCATCGCCTCGCCGAGCGCGACCCCCGCGCTGACCGCCCCGGTGTAGTTCGTCTCGGCCAGCTCGACCGCGTGCCCGACATCGGTCCAGGCCTTCTCAGCGTCCCCGAGCAGTCCGAACGCGACGACCGCGATGTCGATGTCGCCCCCGGCGAAGACCTGCTGGATCACACCGGCGTGGGTGAGCGGTTCGCGCGCGTCGAACCCGACCGTCTCCACGGTGCAGCCGAGGTCGCGCAGGTCCTCCGCGGCGGCGTCGAGCCGCTCCGACGGCCGCCCGGCGAGCACCACCCGGACCGGCCGGCCGGCGTACTTGCGCGCGATCGCCAGGCCGATCTCGGAGGAGCCACCCAGGACGAGGATGGACTGGATGTTGCCCACGGCATCGATCATAGGAAGGGTCCGGCTTCTCTGCGTGAGGGGGTCATAGGTCCAGGCGGCGGGAGAGGTCCGAGCGGAAGATACCGGACGGGTCGGCGCGACGGCGCACGGCGAGGAAGTCGCCGAGGCGGGGGTACATCCGGCGCAGCGTGCCGGCGTCGAGGCGGGAGTCCTTGGCGAGGTAGACGCGGCCGCCGGCCGAACCGACGATCTCGTCCAGGGCGCGGAGCAGCGCGTCCAGGCCGGGACCGACCGGGAGGTCGACGGCCAGGGTCCAGCCGGGGGCCGGGAAGGACAGCGGTGCCCGGTTGCCAGGCCCGAAGCGTTTCAGGACGTTGAGGCAGGAGACCAGGCCGGAGGACGCGATCAGCTCGACGGACCGCACGAACGCGTCCTCGGCGCCGAACGGGACGACGAACTGGTACTGGCAGAACCCGCGCCGGCCGTACACCCGGTTCCACTCCGCGACCACGTCCAGCGGGTGGAAGAACCGGGTGATGTTCTGCACCTCGCCGAGCCGCTGCCGCGGCGCCTTGCGGTACCACAGCTCGTTGAACGCGCGCGCCGTCAGCCGGTTCAGCATCCCCGGCGGGAACACGTCCGGGACCCGGGCCAGCTGCGGCGCGTCGAACCGGAGCGGGTCCCGGCGCAACTTCGCCGGCAGGTCCTCGTACGACGCCGGCCAGCCGCGGGTCAGCACCGCCCGGCCGAGGTGCTTGCCGGTGGCAACGGAGTCGAACCAGGCGACGGAGTAGGTGTACTTGTCGTCGTCCTCCGCCAGCCGCGCCATCAGCCCGCCGAGGTCGTCGGTGCGCTCGGTGTCGACGAGGAAGTACGCCGTCTCGACCGGCTTCAGCCGGATCGTGGCGCCGAGCACCACGCCGGTCAGCCCCATCCCGCCGACCGTCGCCCAGAACAGCTCCGGGTCCGGCCCGTCCGGCCCGAGCGTGCGCACCACGCCGTCCGCGCCGAGCAGGTCGAGCGACGCGAGGTGGTTGCCGAACGAGCCCTCGACGTGGTGGTTCTTGCCGTGCACGTCGGCCGCGATCGCGCCGCCCACGGTGACCTGCCGGGTGCCCGGCACCACCGGCAGCCACAGCCCGAACGGCAGCAGCACCCGCATGAGCGTGTCCAGGCTGACCCCGGCGTCGCACCGCACGGTCCGCGCGGCACGGTCCACCGCGTGCACGGTCGCCAGCCGGGTCAGGTCGAGCACGGTGCCGCCGGCGTTCTGCGCCGCGTCGCCGTACGCCCGGCCCAGCCCGCGCGCCAGCACCCCGCGCGGCCCGGCGTTCAGCACCACCGTCGCCGCGTCGTCGTACGACGTCACCGGCTGCAGCACAGCCGTGCTCGGCGCCGTCCGGCCCCAGCCGGTCAGCCGGGTCCGCACACCCGGCCGCGGACCGCACGCGTCAGGCACCGAAGACCCCGGCGCAGACGAGCGCGAGCCAGACCACGGCCAGCCCCTGCAGGACCCGGTCGTGCAGCACGATGTCCTCCGGCTCGCCGGCCTCACCGGCGTCGACGTGCACGGCGTACCGCAGCACCGACAGCACGAACGGCGCGATCGAGATCGCGTGCCACGGCACCCCGGTGCCCGGGCTCATCTCGAACGCCCACAGCGAGTAGGTCATCAGCGTGATCGCGGTCGACAGCCCCCACACGAACCGCAGGTAGGTCGTCGTGTACCGCAGCAGCGACGGCCGGGTGCCCGCGTCCGCGCCCACCCCCCGCATCTCGGAGTAGCGCTTGCCGGACACCATGAACAGCGAACCGAACGAGGCGACCAGCAGGAACCACTGCGACAGCGGCAGCCCGGTCGCGGTGCCGCCGGCCACGGCACGCAGCAGGAACCCGGCGGCCACACAGGCCAGGTCCAGGACGGGCTGGTGCTTGAGCCCCCACGAGTACGCCACCTGCAGCACGACGTACACGACCAGCGTGACGCCGAGCTGCGGGCGGATCGCGAAGCCGAGCACGAGGCCGGCGCCACCGGAGGTCGCGGCGAGCAGCACAGCGGCCCGGGGGCTGACGTGCCCGGCCGCGATCGGCCGGTGCTGCTTGACCGGGTGCCGGCGGTCGTCGGCGAGGTCGTGGACGTCGTTGATGAGGTAGATCGCGCACGCGGCCAGGCAGAACGCGACCGCCGCGAGCAGTGCCGCGACCAGCACGCCACGTTCGAACAGCTTGCCGGCGGCCAGCGGCGCGGCCAGCACCAGGACGTTCTTCACCCACTGGCGGGGGCGGGTGGCGCGAACCGCGCCGGTCAGTGTCGTCGCGGCCATCAGGGGGCCGAGGTTACCTGCGAGTTCCTCGTGAACACCAGTACCGGGTACAGCGGCTCGACGCCGCCGCCGCGGGCCTGGCCGATCCCGGTGAACGCGGTCGCGCCGCTCAGCGCCAGCCCGTGCCGGGCGGCCCGCGCGGTGAGCAGCGCGACGCCGTCCTGGGCCCGTCCGGCGGCCGGCGCCCGGCCGTCGGCGACCCGGTGCGCGTCGGACTTGTCGGTGGTGGTCAGCAGCACCCCGCCGGGCTTGAGCACCCGCGCCGCCTCGGCCAGCACCGCGTCGCTGTCCTCGACCAGGTGCATCAGCCACACCGCGGTCACCGCGGCCACGGTCCGGTCGGCGACCGGCAGCCGCGCCGCGTCGGCCTGTACGACGTGACCCGGCAGCCGGATCCTTGCCTTGCGCAACATGGCCGCGGACAGGTCGATGCCGTGCACGAGATGACCGAGGGCGGCCAGCTCGCAGGCCACGATCCCGGTTCCGACCGCGAGATCCAGCACCGTCCCGCGCTCCGGGAGCAGCGGGTGCAGCGCGCCGGCCGCCACCCGGGCGCGCTCGGTGCCGCCGCGCGACTCGTCGTACCCCTCGGCCTCGAGGTCGTAGTCGGGGACGTTCCCGTGCCGGTTCGCCTGCCCCCCGGAATGCCACAGCGACGGCCAGGAGATGCCGATCTCCGCGAGCATCAGCCGCAGCAGCGGGAGCGAGATCCCGACCACGTTGTGGTGGTCGCCCTCGACGCCCTCCACGAACGCGCCGCCGAGCCCGTCCACGGTGAACGAGCCGGCCACCGCGAGCGGCTCGCCGGTCGCGATGTAGGCCTCGATCTCGTCGTCGGTCAGCTCCGCGAAGTGCACCGTCGTCGACGCCACCTCGCGTACCTCGTGCCGCGACCAGGTGTCGAACACGCAGTGCCCGGTGTGCAGCACGCCGCTGTGGCCGCGCAGCGCGCGCAGCCGCTCCCGGGCTGCGTCCGGCGACCCCGGCTTGCCGTACGCCGTGCCGGCGACCTCCAGCACCGAGTCGCAGCCCAGCACGGTCGCGTGGTCGTCCAGCCCGGCCACCACCGCGCGCGCCTTCAGCGTCGCCAGCGTGCGGGCCAGCTCGGCCGGTGACTCGGCGGTGACGCCGTCCTCGTCGACCCCGGACACGATGACCTCGGGCTCGACCCCGGCGTTGCGCAGCGTCTGCAGCCGCGCCGGCGACGCCGACGCGAGCACGAACCGCAGCGGCCGGTCGGTCACGGGTTCGCTCACAGCCGGGCGAGCGCCTCGCGGAACGGGTCCAGGCCGATCGAGCCGAGGTTGAGCGCGTCGCGGTGGAACGTCTTCAGGTCGAAGTCCGCGCCCTTGCGCTGCCTGGCCTCCTCGCGCGCCCGCAGCCAGATCCGCTCCCCGACCTTGTACGACGGAGCCTGGCCCGGCCATCCCAGGTACCGGTTCAGCTCCGCGCGCATGAAGCCCTCCTCCATCCGGCAGTGCTGGCGCAGGAACTCGTAGCCCAGGTCGGCGTTCCAGCGCTCACCCGGGTGGAACTTGAACGGGTTGCCCTTCGGGATCTCCAGCTCCAGGTGCATGCCGATGTCGATGATCACGCGGGCCGCGCGGAACGACTGCGCGTCCAGCATGCCGAGCTTCGCGCCCGGGTCGTCGAGGTAGCCGAGGTCGTCCATCAGCCGCTCGGCGTACAGCGCCCAGCCCTCGCCGTGGCCGGACACCCAGCAGGCGATCCGCTGCCACCGGTTCAGCAGGTCGCTGCGCAGCAGCGTCTGCCCGACCTGCAGGTGATGCCCGGGCACGCCCTCGTGGTAGACGGTGGTCACCTCGCGCCAGGTGGCGAAGTCCTCCAGGCCGGCCGGCACCGCCCACCACATCCGGCCCGGCCGGGTGGTGAGGTCCTCGCTGGGCTGGGTGTAGTAGATCGACCCGTCCGAGGTCGGCGCGATCATGCACTCCAGCTTGCGGATCTCCTCCGGGATCTCGAAGTGCGTCTCGCCGAGCTCGCGAACCGCGGCGTCGGACAGCTGCTGCATCCAGTCCCGGAACGCCTCCTTGCCGTGGATCTTGCGGCTCGGGTCGTTGTCGAGCAGCTCCGCGGCGGCGTTGACATCGACGTTGCCGGCGTTGAGCTCGCCGGCGATCCGCCGCATCTCCCCCTCGATCCGCGCCAGCTCCTCGAAGCCCCAGGCGTAGGTCTCCTCCAGGTCGACCTCCGCGCCGAGGAACAGCCGCGAGGACAGCGCGTACGTCTCCCGCCCGCAGGCGTCGCGGCTCGGGGCCTTGGGCGCCAGCTCGGTCTCCAGCCAGGCGCCGAACTCGTCGTACGCCTGCCGCGCCCGCGCCGCCGCCTTCTCGACCGAGTCCCGCACGGTGCCCTCCGGCGCGCGGGCGGCGAGGCCGGCGAAGAAGTCGTCGCCCTCGGCGCCGGTCCAGCTGGCGATCCGCTCGGCCAGCGCGTGGATCTGCCGGACGGCGGACACCCGGCCCTGCGCGGCCTGCTCCAGCAGCGTGGTCCGGTACCCGTCGAGCGTCGCGCCGACCTTGCCGAGCCGGGCGGCGACGTTCGCCCACTGCTCGTCGGTCTCGGTCGGCATCAGGTCGTAGACGTGGCGCAGTTCGACCGGCGTCGACGCGATCGCGTTCAGCTGGTGCTGGGGGATGCCGGCCTCGTGCATCTCGAGCTCCAGCCCGAGCCGCTCCAGCAGCGCGTCCTTGGCGACCTGCTCGCGCGGCGTCGCCGTCTCGGTCCGCTCCGCGGCGGCGATCGTACGACGGGTCAGCTCGGCGAGCGCCTGGTATCCGTCGGGCGACAGGTCCGGGTACGCGTCGTCGTGGCCGTCGACGCCCATGATGGTGGCCGCGGTCGGACTCAACGCGACGTAGTCGTCGAGGTAGCCGTCACAGAGACGGTCGATCGGACTGTCCGGCAGCGGGGTAGCAGTCGAGTCGCTCACGTCGGCGACATTACCCGCGCCCGCAACGAACTCGCGTGTCCAACGCTGCCAATGACGAGTTGTGTCAGGCCGTGGCGCGGCGGCGCGCAACCGTCCGGTTGTCCACAGGTCCGGCTCGCGGCCCGGCGGCGGGACGGCCGGTTCTGCCAGGCTGGCGGGCATGTTGTTCGAGGAGTTCTACGCGGAGCGGTCGCGGGTCGTCCGCGAGGCCACCGGTTTCGAGCAGCTCGCCGGTGAGGTCGAGCGGCTTCGCGAGCTGGCGGAGACGGTCGAGGACGACCCCGCCAAGGCGCGGCGGTACGTCGAGGCGACCGAAACCCTGCTGGCAGAGGCGTTCCGGCCGCGCA
>DASXRB010000221.1:0-4629 GCA_036506875.1 Kribbellaceae bacterium
CCCAGGTTCGCCGCATAGGTGCCGGAATGCGCACCACTGCCGACCACACCCGTCGTACCCGCCGCCGTCCAACCCGACAGCGAGCCCGTCTCGAACCCGCCGTTGGTGATCCCGGTGCCGCCGGTCGGGCTGACCGTCAGGGAGTACGACGTGGTGTGCGTCGCCGACGCCGCGGTTCCGGTGATGGTGATGTTGTACGTGCCGGCCGGCGTGGCGCTGGACGCGGCCAGGGTCAACGTGGAGGAGCCTCCCGCGGTCACCGACGTGGGGTTGAACGAAGCGGTCGCGCCGATCGGCAGGCCGGACGCCGACAGGCTCACCGTCTCGGCACTGCCGGACACCACCGAGGTGCTCACCGTGGCCGTGGTGGACTGGCCCGCGGTCACCGATCCGGAGGCAGGGTTGACGCCGATCGAGAAGTCGTTGCTCGGCGTACCACCCGTGCAGTTCGGTAGCGTGAACGAGCCGTTGCGGGTCTTCCAGTTGAAGCTGCCGTTGCTGGGGATGTACTCGTTCGTGTACCAGAACGTGCAACCGTCACTGGGATCCACGCTCATCGACGTGTAGTCGCCCCACCGGGAGTAGGTGGTCTGCGAGCCGCTACCGGTGACCAGCGTGGACTCGCCCTGGGTCATCGACCCGGCCGGGTCGGCGGCGAGCCGTCCGGTGATCCGGATCGAGGGGTGCACCGAGGAGCTGGACTGGGAGTAGCCCAGAGCCATGTTGCCCACCTTGTCCATGGCGACCGACCCCATCCACCGGTAGGTCGAGTCCGGCGCGTAGGTGCTCTGCTGCTGCACGACCGGGTTCCCGGAACCGTCCAGCCGGAACTCGTACCAGCGTTCGCCGACCGAGCCGCCGGCGGACACCGAGTGGCTGGTCACCAGCGACTGGTGGTCGCCGAGGTTGCGGTATGCCAGCCGGAACATCAGCCGGTCCGACAGCGAGTCCAGGGTGTGTCCCCCGGAGGCCGGGATGCAGCTGTCACAGGCCGGCGTGTACGACGCGACGGTCAGCGTCGTCGGCCCCGTGAACGTGGTGTTCGCCGTGTTGGCCCAGTCCACGTGGAACTTCCAGTAGACGAGCTGGGTGCTCGTCGTACCCAGCGCCATCTGCACGTTGGGAGCTCCCGACGGCGGCGCGGTGGTGCCGTCCACGTCGGCGGGCAGGATCCCGCCGTACGAGTTGGACGTGGTGAAGCACTGCTGGGTCGCGGTGGTCCCGGCCAGCATCGCAGAGCGGTTCATCGCGCAGCTCTCCGCGCCCAGGAAGCTGGTGCCGGAGGAGTTGAACAGGTTGTACGTGATGTAGTACGCGTCCGGCCACACCGACAGCTTCGGGTAGTCCGGGAAGTTGCTGTACTGGAACGAGTAGCGGTTGTAGCTGCCGGTCGCGTCGGCCGATGTGCTCACCGCGGTGCACTCGTAGAACGGACCCGTCGTCCGCACGTTGGCGAACTGGGTGATCACCCAGCGGTTGGCGAGCGAGTCGTAGCGGACCACGCCGTCGCCGTCGTTGGTGGTCTCGCACGGCCCGCCGAACCCCGAGAACAGAGTGTTCGTGTTCGCCGGACCGTACTGGACGGTGCCGGTCTTGGAGAACACGGCGAACCCGGAGTTCACGATCTCCACCAGCTGCGTCGATCCCACCGCCGAGTTCGGGTCCGGCGGCACGCCTTCGACACTGAACGTCCCGCCAGGACCGCTGAAGCCCTGGCCGAGCCCGTCGAAGTTCGCGCCGATCGTCGGCGCCAGCACACCCGGCGTGGTCTGTACGACTGGGTCGTCGGCATGCGTGGAAGAGTGCGGCAGCTTGCCGGGTTCCTCCTTCTCCTCCTGGTCGCCGCTGGTCAGCTTCGGCGTGATCGTACGCAGCGGCGGGGAGGTGTCGTGACGCAGCTCGTGAATGACGTGTGGTCCGCCGGCGGGGCTCGCCTGCTGTTGAGCGGCGGCGGTCGCGGCCGGTAGTCCGGCTGACAGGGTCAGCGTCGCGGCCACGACCAGCGAGCCGAGGGCGGTACGGAGGGCGGATACCTTCTTGGTCGGATTCGGCGCAGCACAGTTGTGGCGCCTTCGCGGGCAGGGTGAAGTGATCATGGGCGGATCCCCTTGTGTCGAAGGTGATCCGGAAACTAGCACCGGCATAACGCGCCCGGACAGGTCATAGAACACAGGTGGTTTTGCTGTTAAAACGCCGTCCTAACGCGAACCGCCCGCCGTCAGGTCTGCGGCCAATTCCACTCGATGCCGAACTGACCTGCGTCGATGCCCAGCGCCACCGCGTGCACATTGCCGGCGGAACAGACTGAGAGCTCACGTCGGGCCGGGACTCCGCCGAGCGGGACGTACACCTGATGGCACTGCGCCGGCAGCTGCCCGGGAGCGAACTGCACCTCGAGCAGGTAGTCGCGCACCGGCAGCCGGAAGACCCGGCGGCAGTTGTCGTCCTTCGCCGGCCGGTGCGGACGACGCTGGTTGATCCGGTACTCGATCACGACCGTCTCCCCGCGGCGCAGGGTCCGGTCGAACATCAGCTCCGCGACGAGCAGACTCGCCTTCCGGTCGACGACCACACGGCCGAGCTCGCAGTTGCGCAGATGGTCGATCGTCGGCGCCTCGGCGGACGGCACCTCCCAGTCCAACACGAGCACCCGGCGGTCCGGGCCGTCCTGCTCGGCGCACAGCACCTGATGCGTGTGCAGACTCAGGACGGCGCGGTCCGGGCCGATGTCGCAGTGATCGTGCGTGCTGATCCAACCGAGCCGGTCGTCGGAGCTCGTGTCGACCGCTGCCAGCATGGCCCCCAGCCGCTCCTGGCTGAACAGTGCCCCGATCGACAGCGGCGTCGTACGCGGCTTGCGACGCCGCGGCCGCGGCGGTCCGAGCTGGCTGGACAGACTCCCCGGCGGCACGCCGAGCACGCACTCCAGCTCGTGCAGCACATCCAGCGACTCCGGCCGGTCAGGACGGCGCCGGCCCGACTGCCAGTAGCTGAGCGTCGCCACGCTCACTTTGACGCCACGCTGCGTCAACCGGTGCTGGATCCGGTCGAGCGTCAGGCCGCTGCCGTCGATGGCTGCCCGCAGCGCCGGCGCGAACGCGCCCGTGGCAAGAGCCACCTCCGCACCGTCCCGGTCGCCCGGTGCGGCCAGCCGTCTGCGCCCGGTCCCCATGGACATCCCCCACCCTCATCGGCCTTCGCCGTGCAAGCGTACTGGCGCCGACCGGATACCGGGCGTAACTGTTTCGAGGTGGCTTGTGTCACCGGGGTGTGGACCGGCTCGAAGCGCCCGGCTTGCGGGCGACGGCCAGCAGCGAGCCGCCGGCCGGGAGGGACAGGCCCGCTCTGATCACCGCCGCCTCGGCGCGCATCACGGCGTAGGCCATCGCGTTCAGCGGGGCCGGCATGCCGAGCTCGTCCTCGACGTTGCCGGCACCGCGGCCGACGAGCCGGGACGCCACCATGGCGGGCAGCAGCAGCGAGACGAACGAGGTGACGCGTTCGACCCGGAAACCCGCCGCGGTGAGCTCACCGCAGAGCTCGCCGCGGGTGTAGCGCTTGACGTGGTGCGCGGCGACGTCCGCCTCGCTCCACAGCCAGCGGTGCTGCGGCACCGTGACGATCAGGCCGCCACCGGGGCGGAGGGCCCGGTACAGCCCGTCGAGTACGACGCCGGCCAGGTCGATGTGCTCGATCACGTCGTACGCGCCGGCGGTGTCGAACTCCTGCTCGTACGACAGCCGGGTCGCGTCCAGCCGGCGCAGCTCCACGCCCTCCGGCATCCGCAGCCGTGCCTTGTCCAGGCCCTCGTCGTACAGTTCGGTGCCGACCAGCCGCCAGTCCGGGTGCACCGTCCGTGTCCGGCTGAGCATGTAGCCGTTGCCGCAGCCGATCTCCAGGTGCGACCGCGCATCCGGGAAGTACCGGTCGAGCGCCCAGGTGATGAGGTCGCCCCGGCCGCGGAACCAGAAGCTGCGGTCCTCGAGCCCGAACAGGCGCTCGAAGTGCCTCGCGTCGTACCCACCCGAAGAACCCATCAGAAGGCCGCCTGTCTCTCACCGCCCCCTCCGCGACGGAGTCTAGGGTCGTCGGCCGACGAGGTGCACGGTCAGCAGGGTGTGGACCGGCTCGAAGCCGTAGCGGGTCCAGGCGCGCTGGACGCCCGTGTTGTGGGCCTGGGTGGAGATGACGAGGCGCTTCGATCCGGCGCCGGAGGCGGCCGCCTCGACGGCCGCGAGCAGGTGCGCGTAGCGGCCACGGCCCTGCTCGGCGGGGACCACGCCGGCGAGGTGGATCTCGGTCACCGGGCCGTCGTGGCTGATCGTCGCCAGCGCCGCCACGTCGCCGGACGGGCCGCGCAGGACGACGGCACCGTCGGCCGCGATGCTGCGCCGCGCCCACTCCTGGTACCCGGCGAGCGCGCCGGCCGGGTCGAACAGCGGGTTGGCGCAGTAGTGGTTGCCGTAGTCGCCGAAGATGTCGGCGACCAGCTCGTCCACCAGCGCGTCGTCGATCCCGGTCTCCACGCACGCGGTCAGGCCGGTCACCGGCTCCGGTGGCCGGCCGCTGCCGACCGGCACGGCCCAGTAGACGAGCGTGTCGGCCAGGATCGCGGTCCGCGGCCCGGCC
>DASXRB010000222.1:0-3249 GCA_036506875.1 Kribbellaceae bacterium
ACGCGTGGGCGCTGCGGGATGTGCTGGCCGGTGACATCAACGTCGGTGCACCGCCGGACGCGTTCAACCAGCAGGGGCAGGACTGGTCGCAGCCGCCGTGGCGGCCCGACCAGCTCGCCGAGACCGGGTACGCCGCCTGGCGACACGTGGTCCGTGCGGTGCTGCGGCACGCGGGCGGGGTGCGGATCGACCACATCATGGGGCTGTTCCGGCTGTGGTGGATCGCGGGGTCGAGCGCGACCGAGGGGACCTACGTGCGGTACGACCACGAGGCGCTGGTCGGCATCCTCGTCCTGGAGGCCGCCCGGGCCGGCGCGGTCGTCATCGGCGAGGACCTCGGCACGGTCGAGCCGTGGGTGCGCGACTACCTGACCGAGCGCGGCATCCTCGGCACCTCGGTGCTGTGGTTCGAGCGGGACTTCTCCGGTGCGCCGCTGCCGCCGGAGCGCTGGCGCGAGCTGTGCCTGGCGACGGTGACGACGCACGACCTGCCGCCGACCACCGGCTACCTGGCCGGCGACCACGTCGAGCTGCGCGACCGGCTCGGGCTGCTGACCCGCCCGGTCGCCGAGGAGCTCGCGGTCGACGAGGCCGAACGCGCCGACTGGCTCCGGGTGCTGCGCGAGCGCCGGCTGCTCGGCGAGGACGACGCGGACACCGAGCGGGTCATCTGCGCGCTGCACCGGTACGTCGCGCGTACGCCGTCGCTGCTCGTCGGCGTCGCGCTGACCGACGCGGTCGGTGAGCGCCGTACCCAGAACCAGCCGGGTACGACGGACGAGTACCCGAACTGGCGCATCCCGCTCGGCGACGCCGCCGGCAACGTCGTACTCCTCGACGACCTCCCCGCCGACGCCCGCCTCCACCGCCTGGTCGGCACGCTGTCCCTGTAGCAGGCCGCGGTCAGAAGGGCCCGATGATCGGCGACACGCCGGGCCACAAGGGCCCGATGAGCGGGAGAATTGGTCACGTGATGGAGAAGGTCAGTGAGAGGCTGTACAACTGGGCGTCGATCCTGGAGGAGCAGACGCTGGAACAGGCGCGGCGTACCGCCGAGCTGCCGTTCGTGTACCCGCACCTCGCGCTGATGCCGGACGCGCACCTGGGCAAGGGCGCGACGGTCGGGTCGGTGATCCCGACGCTGGAGGCGATCATCCCGGCCGCGGTCGGGGTCGACATCGGCTGCGGCATGATCGCGGTCCGGACCCAGTTCACCCGCGCACAGCTGCCGGGCGGGTTGCGCCGGCTGCGGGAGTCGATCGAGCGGGCCGTCCCGCTGTCGGCCGGTGGCATCAACCGGCACCAGACGGAAACGGCCGCGGCGCGGGTCGAGGAGCTGGAGGCGTACGGCGACTGCGACCCGGATGCGGTCTCGACGAAGTGGCGGCTGCAGCTGGGCTCGCTCGGGTCCGGCAACCACTTCATCGAGGTGACCGTCGACGAGCTGGACCGGGTGTGGCTGTTCCTGCACTCGGGCTCGCGCGGGATCGGCAACCTGATCGCGCAGCGGCACATCGCGGTCGCGCGGAAGCTGATGGACAAGGGGCGGATCGAGCTGCCGGACAAGGATCTGGCGTACCTGGTCGAGGGCACCCGCGCGTTCGATGCCTACATCAACGACCTGCGGTGGGCGCAGCACTTCGCCCTGCTCAACCGCGAGGAGATGATGGACCGCGTCGTGTCCTGCCTGGAGCGCTTCACCGGCGAGCCGGTGGACGAGCACGAGCGCATCAACTGCCACCACAATTTCAGCGAGTCCGAGGTGCACTTCGGCAAGCGGGTGTGGGTGTCGCGGAAGGGCGCGATCGAGGCCACGCGGGGCAAGCCGGGGCTGATCCCGGGGTCGATGGGGACGGCGTCGTACGTCGTGTCCGGGCTGGGCAACACGATGTCGCTGAACTCGTCGCCGCACGGCGCGGGCCGGAACTACTCACGGACGAAGGCGCGCAAGACCTTCACCCGCGAGCAGCTCCGGGAGGCGATGAAGGGCATCGAGTACCGCGACACCGACGCGTTCATCGACGAGATCCCGATGGCCTACAAGGACGTGGATGTCGTGATGAAGGACGCCGCCGACCTGGTGGAGATCCGGCACACCCTGCGCCAGATCGTCAACGTCAAAGGCGACTGAAGTAGTCTGCTGGCTGTGATTGCAGAGGTTTCGGGTCAGACGCTGCTGGTCTTCGTCGGCATCCCGGCGCTGATCATCGCGGTCGTGAGTCTGCTGGTGTTCGCGCCCTCGATCGCGAAGGGGCCGCGGTACCGGCCCGGCCTGTCGTGGTGGGCGCCGCCGGTGTGGGTCGGCGGCCCCTCCGCGGCGGTCGACGCGCCGCAGCTCGAGGCCGGCGCCGCGGGCTCGGCGGCCGGGGCCGACGTGGGTGCTGCGGCGCCCGCCCTGACGACTGGAGGCGCAAGTGCCAGCTGGTGACGCGTTCACGACGGACCAGCTGCGCGACATCGAGCGCGCGGTCCGCAACGCCGAGGCGGCCTCCGGCCTGCACTTCTCGGTGTACGTCGGTGGTGCCGACTCCGAGACCCGGCCGTTCGCGCACCGGCTGCACAGCCGGCTCGACGACCCGGCCCGCAGCGTGCTGGTGTACGTCGACCCGCCGGGCCGGCGGCTGGAGATCGTCACCGGCGCGCAGGCGAAGCGGCGGCTGCCGGACGCGCAGTGCGGTCTCGCGGCGCTGACGATGCAGGCGTCGTTCGCCGCCGGCGACCTCACCGGCGGCCTGGTCACCGGCGTCACGCAGCTCGGCGAGCACGCCCGCCAGCTGCCCATGCTGCACACCGAGCACCCCGGCCAGTAGGGCCGGGGCAGCCTCAGGCGAACACGGCCGACAGGCCCGGCCAGGCCGACGCCCGGCAGTAGACCGGGACGACCTCGATCGGGACCTCGCGGGTGACCGTCCGGCCGCCGTCGACCTGCTCGCCGGTCCAGACGTCGACCCAGGTGCCGGCCGGCAGGTACGTCGTCCAGCTCCTCGCGCCCGGCTCGGTCACCGGATGGACCAGCAGGTCGTCGCCGAGCTGGTACTGCAGCGGCCGGTTCCACACCTCCGGGTCCGCGCCGTGGTCGAAGAACAGCGGCCGCATCAGCGGCCGGTCCGTCGTCACGGCGATCCGGGCCTGCTCCGACAGGTAGCCCACGAGCCGTTCGCGCAGGTGCGCGAGCGACCGGAACACCGGCACCACCCGCTCGTCACCGGTCGTCTCCGCCACGTGCCACGGCGTCCGGTCCCGCAGCGG
>DASXRB010000223.1:0-7428 GCA_036506875.1 Kribbellaceae bacterium
CGCGGGCCAGGAACCTGTAGGCGTCGGCGCCGACCAGCGCCTCCACCCGCCGTACCCCGGAACCGATCGAGGACTCGCCGAGCAGCTTGATCACGCCGAGCTGGCCGGACCGGTGCGCGTGCGTGCCACCGCACAGCTCGCGGGCCCAGTCGCCGACCGAGATCACCCGGACCTCGTCGCCGTACTTCTCCCCGAACAGCGCCATCGCGCCGGCCGCGCGGGCCTGCTCCTGGCTCATCACCTCGGCCTCGACGGCCAGGTCGGCCAGCACCAGGTCGTTGACCGTCGCCTCGACGTCCTGCAGCACACGGACCGGCACCGAGCCGGTGGCGGAGAAGTCGAACCGGAACCGGCCGGGCGAGTTCTCGCTGCCGGCCTGGGTCGCGGTCTCGCCGAGCGCCTCGCGGATCGCCTTGTGCACCATGTGGGTCGCGGTGTGCGAGCGCGAGATCGACTTGCGCCGCTCCACGTCGACCACGGCGTGCGCGGGGTCGCCGACGGTGACCTCACCGTCCAGGATCCGGGCCGTGTGCACGACGAGGCCGTTGATCGGCGACTGCACGTCGAGCACCTGCACCCGGGCGCCGCCGAGCTCGATCAGGCCCTGATCCGCCAGCTGGCCACCGCCCTCGGCGTAGAACGGGGTCCGGTCCAGTACCAGCTCGACCTCGTCCCCCGCCGTCGCCGCGCTCAGCGTGCCGTCCGCGCCGAGCAGGCCGCGCACGGTGGCGTCGGAGACCACCTCGTCGTACCCGGTGAACTCGACCGGGCGGCCGAGCTGGTCGGCCAGCGTCCGGTACGCCGACAGGTCGGCGTGCTTGGCCTTCTTCTGCTTCGCGTCCTGCTTGGCGCGCTCGCGCTGCTGGGCCATCAGCCGGCGGAACTCGCCCTCGTCGACCTGCAGCCCGGCCTCGGCGGCCATCTCCAGCGTCAGGTCGATCGGGAAGCCGTACGTGTCGTGCAGCTGGAACGCCTTGTCGCCCGCGAGCACGGTGCTGCCCTGTGCCTTGGTCTGCAGCGCGGCGTTCTCGAAGATCTGGGTGCCGGACTTGAGCGTCTCGCGGAACGCCTCCTCCTCGGCGTACGCGATCTGGCTGATCCGCGCCCAGTCGGTCTCCAGCTCGGGGTACGACGTGCGCATCCGGTCCATGCTGACCGGCAGCAGCTCCGGCAGCGTGTTCTCCTCGACGCCGAGCAGCCGCATCGACCGCACCACCCGGCGGATCAGCCTGCGCAGCACGTAGCCGCGGGCCTCGTTGCCGGGCTTCACCCCGTCGCCGATCAGCATCAGCGCGCTGCGCACGTGGTCCGCGACGACCCGGAACCGGATGTCGTCGATGTGGCCCTGGGTGCCGCCCGCACCGTAGCGGCGGCCGCTGATCTCCGAGGCCTTGTCGATGACCGGGAAGACCTCGTCGATCTCGTAGAGGTTGTCGACGCCCTGCAGCAGGTAGGCGACCCGCTCCAGGCCCATGCCGGTGTCGATGTTCTTGCGCGGCAGCTCGCCGATGGTGTCGAAGTCGTCCTTCGCGCGCACCGCGGACAGCTGCTCCTGCATGAACACCAGGTTCCAGATCTCCAGGAAGCGGTCCTCGTCCACCACCGGGCCGCCGTCCGGGCCGTACGCCGGGCCGCGGTCGACGTAGATCTCGCTGCACGGGCCGCCCGGGCCCGGGATGCCCATGTGCCAGTAGTTGTCCTTCAGCCCGCGGCGCTGGATCCGCTCCTCCGGCAGCCCGGCGATCTTGCGCCACAGGTCGGCCGACTCGTCGTCGGTGTGCAGCACGGTCACCCAGATCCGGTGCGGGTCGAACCCGAGGCCGCCGGCGTACTGCGACGACGTGACCAGGTCCCAGGCGAACTCGATCGCCTGCTCCTTGAAGTAGTCGCCGAACGAGAAGTTGCCGTTCATCTGGAAGAATGTGCCGTGCCGGGTGGTCTTGCCGACCTCCTCGATGTCGAGGGTCCGGACACACTTCTGCACGCTGGTCGCCCGCCGGAACGGCGCGGTCTGCTGACCGACGAAGTACGGCACGAACGGCACCATGCCGGCGTTCACGAACAGCAGGTTCGGGTCGTCGAACAGCAGGGGTGCGCTCGGCACCGCCGCGTGGTCGCGGTCGGTGAAGAACTTCAGGAACCTGCGGCGGATCTCAGCGGTTTCCATGGTGTTACCGGTAGTCCTCACGATCAGTGGTGGTGTCGAGTCCGAGAGCGTCCCGCAGCTCGGCCTCCCGCTGGTCCATCCCCGCCCGCACCTCGTCACCGAAGTGCCGGACAGCGCTGGCGAGCTTGTCCACCGAGTTCTGCACGCCCTGCGGGGTCAGGACCTGCGCCTTCTTCTTCAGCCTAGTGACCAGCCAGACGCCGGCCAGCGTCCCGATGACGAACCAGATCAGCCGCCTCACTTCACGCCTCCGCGCTTGGCCGCCTTGCGCTCGGCCTTCATCTCCTCGCGCACCCGGCGCTCGATGTCGTGCCGGTGGCTCTTCGCGATCGCCCGGCGCACGCCGTACGAGAACGCCGCCGCCTTCACCAGCGGGCCGCCCGCGGTCGCGGAGAACAGCGACATCAGCGCGGCGGCGTTGGTGGTCACGGTGCTGGCGTTGTCGGTGATCGTGTCGACCTTCGCCAGCTGCGCGTTCGTCGTGGTGACCGTGGTGGTCACCTCGCCGATCAGCGGCACGCTGGAGTCGGAGACACCCTTGACCAGCAGCCGGGTCTCGTCCAGCACCTTGCCGAGCTTCAGGATCGGGTAGGCCAGCAGCCCGACCAGGATGAGCAACGCGCAGGCCGCGATCAGCCCGGCGACTTCACCGACGCTCATGAACGATGCACCTTCCTCGTAACTCCCTTGGCTGCCAGGGCGGGGTCGTCCGACCCTACCGCGCGTCCGTTCCGCGCCCGCGTCCGGAGGCACCGGGCGGCCTGCCCCTTTTCCGGATGTACACGCGGGACCGGAGCCTGCGGACACGCTGGGGCTGGCCGACGTGTGTCCGCAGGCATCAGCCTCGCGCGGGTCAGGCGGCGCGGACGGGACGCCGGCCGACGGTCCACGCGTCATGGGCGGGGTCCCGGGTCCGTCGGCGTTCGTATGCTGCGACAAGTCGTTCGACGGTGGCCGGCTGATCCCTCAGGTCCAAGGCGGTCACCGGTACGACGGCGAGACCAGCCGCCTCGAAGCGTTCCTCGCGGAGGTTGTCCGCGGTGTGCTGGGCCAGCTCGCGATGGTGCTCACCGTCGTACTCGACGACCAGCCCGGTCGTGGGTTCGAGGAGGTCCGGGATACCGAGGAACTCGCCCGCTGCGTCGTACACGGGCACGTTCACCAGCAGGCGCGGAAGACCGGCAAGCAGCAGTCTCCTCGGCACCTGCCCGAGATACCGGGCAGGTCGCAGGCGGGTCAGGTGCGGTCGCGGAGGATGGCGCGGAGCTGGGCCAGGCGGTCGGCGTAGCGGGCCTCGGCGCCGTGGCGGGTCGGCTTGTAGTACTCCGCGTCCGCGACCACGTCGGGGGCGTACTGCTGGCCGACCACGCCGCGTGGGTCGTCGTGCGCGTACTGGTACGTCGTACCGTGGCCGATCTTCTTCGCGCCGGAGTAGTGCGCGTCGCGCAGGTGCGCCGGGACCGGGCCGACCTTGCCGGCCTTCACGTCCGCGGACGCCGCGCCGAGCGCGGTGATCACCGCGTTGGACTTGGGCGCCAGCGCGAGCGCGATCACGGCGTGGGCGAGGTTGATGGCGGCCTCGGGCAGGCCGATCAGCTGGACCGCGTCGGCGGCGGCCACGGCGGTGGTCAGCGCGGACGAGTCGGCCATGCCGATGTCCTCGCTGGCCAGGATCACCAGCCGGCGGGCGACGAACCGCGGGTCCTCGCCGGCCTCGACCATCCGCGCCAGGTAGTGCAGCGCCGCGTCCACGTCCGAGCCGCGGATCGACTTGATCAGCGCGCTGGTCACGTCGTAGTGCTGGTCGCCGTCCCGGTCGTACCGCACGGCCGCCGTGTCGACGGCCGCCTCGAGCGTGGGCAGGTCGATCGTCGTACCGCCGGCCGCCTTCGCCCCGCCGGCGCCGGCCTCGAGGTAGGTCAAGGCCCGGCGGGCGTCGCCGCCCGCCATCCGCAGCAGGTGGTCGCGGGCGTCGCCGGTCAGGGTGTACTCACCCGCGAGGCCGCGCTCGTCGGCCAGCGCGCGGTCCACCAGGACGGCGATGTCGTCGTCGGTGAGCGACTCCAGGGTGAGCAGCAGCGAGCGGGACAGCAGCGGGGAGATCACGGAGAAGTACGGGTTCTCCGTGGTCGCGCCGATGAGCGTCACCCAACGGTTCTCCACCGCCGGCAGCAGCGCGTCCTGCTGGGTCTTGCTGAACCGGTGCACCTCGTCGATGAACAGCACCGTCTCGATCGACCGGTGCGTCAGCTCGCGCCGCGCCGAGTCGATCACCTGCCGCACGTCCTTGACCCCGGCGGTCACCGCCGACAGCTCGACGAACCGCCGGCTGGTCTGGTGGGACACGACGGCGGCGATCGTGGTCTTGCCGGTCCCGGGCGGGCCCCACAGCAGCACGGACATCGGCTGGTCCCCCTCGACCAGCCGCCGCAGCGGCGATCCCGGCGTCAGCAGGTGCTGCTGCCCGACGATCTCGTCCAGGCTGCGCGGCCGCATCCGCACCGCCAGCGGCGCCGCCGTATGGTCCGCATCCGCCAGGCTCCCCCCACCGCGCGGCGTCGCAGGCATCCCCGGCAGGTCGAACAACCCGTCACTCACCCCGCGAGCCTACTTCCCCTCCACCGCCGCCTCCTCCCCCATCATCAGGCCCTTGTGACCCGGCGTGTCGCGCATCGTCGGGCCCTTGTGACCACGGCCGGAGACGAGCAGGTACGACGCCCTGCCGGCACCGCCATCCCAGGCCCGGGGCGGTCACCGGACGGCCGCTTCCGGTCGCCTGGGCCGGCCGCTCCGGTCCGACCTGGCCGACTGCGCCCCCGTGGTCACAAGGGCCCGACGATGCGCGACGCGCCGGGTCACAAGGGCCCGATGAACGGAAGGGGTCAGGACTTCTTGATGGCTTGGCGGAGGCGGCCGAGGATGCGGTCGGCGTCGGTGCCGAACGGGTTGTCGTTGACGAGGTAGGTCCAGGTGGCGGTCGGGCGGGCCACGCCGGAGGCCACGGCGTCCAGGCCGTCGGGGCCGATCTGCGCGGCGTCGAAGGACTCCGCGGCGGCGGTCCAGGCGTCCTCGACCAGGGTGTCGAAGGACGCGATCGCGTTGCGGTTGAACTCGTCGATCGGCTTCTCGTGCACGATGCCGCCGGACAGCGACCGCAGGTGGATGCCCTCGCGCAGGTCGGCGAGCACCGCCAGGTGATCGGTCCAGCCGCGGTCCAGGTGGTGCAGCGCGATCTGCCGGGCGGCCGCGGCCACCAGGTCGGCGCCGTGCTCCTCCACCAGCTCGTCGTACCGCTCCTTGCGGCGCTCTGCGAGCTCGGTCGCCGCCAAGTCACCCGTGAGCACCTTCTCCCGGGTGTCGAGCAGGATCGCGCGCTGCTGCCCGGTGAGGCGGGCGTAGCTCCAGGTGTTGCGGTGGATCTCGACGTTGGCGCCGTCCGCGACCCGCTGCGCGTGCTCGAGGTGCGCGTGCGACTTGCGGTCGTGCAGCCGCCCGTCGTCGTCCGGGTTCGGCCGCAGCCCGGTGGTCACCGAGTACCGGGTGATCAGCTCGTCACCGAGGCTGGCGAAGAACACCGACCCGCCCGGGTCGCCCTGCCGCCCGGCCCGGCCGCGCAGCTGGTCGTCCAGCCGGCTCGACGGGTGCCGCCCGGTCCCGATCACGTAGAGACCGTCCAGCTCCACCGCCTTGTCCCGGTCGTGCTGGTCGCGCCCGCCGAGCCGGATGTCGGTACCGCGGCCGGCCATCTGCGTCGACACCGTCACCGTGCCCGGCACGCCGGCCTCGGCGACGATCGCGGCCTCCTCGGCGTCGTTCTTCGCGTTCAGCACGACGTGCTCGATGCCGGCTGCCGTGAGCTTCTCGCTGAGCTGCTCGGACTCGTCCACGCTGTGCGTGCCGACCAGGATCGGCCGCCCGGTCTCGTGCACCTCGGTGATGTGCCCGACGAGCGCCGTCACCTTGTCCTCGACCGTGAGGTAGAGCCGGTCCGGGTGGTCCACCCGTGCGCAGGGCTTGTTCGGCGGGATGACCGCGACCTCGACGCCGTAGAACTCCTGCAGCGCCTCCCCGACCACCACCGCGGTGCCGGTCATGCCGCAGACGGTCTTGTACGACGACACCAGCGCCTGCACGGTGATGCTGTCCAGGACCTCACCGCTCTCACTGGCGGCGAGCGCCTCCTTGGCCTCGACGGCGGCCTGCAGCCCGTCCGGCCAGCGCTGCAACCGGGCGATCCGGCCGCGGTTGGTGTTGACCAGGTGCACCTTGCCGTCGCGGACCAGGTAGTCCACGTCGCGCTTCAGCAGCGCCTCGGCGTGCAGCGCCAGGTTGACCTGGGTCAGCCGCTCCAGGTGCTCGGCCTGGTACAGGTCGATGCCGCCGAGCCGCTCCTCGACATGGTCGGTGCCGGCGTCGGTGAGCGCCACGCTGCGCCCGTCCGGGTCGACTTCGTAGTCGACCCCGGCACGCAGCTCGCGGACCAGCTGGACGATGTCGTCGTCCATCTCCTCCCCCGCCGCGGCACCCGCCAGCACCAGCGGCACCCGGGCCTCGTCGATCAGCACCGAGTCCGCCTCGTCGACCAGCGCAACATCCGCCGTCGCCGTCACCCGGTCGGCCGGGTCGGCGACCAGCCGGTCCCGCAGCACGTCGAACCCGACCTCGCTGACCGGCGCGTAGCAGACCTCGGCCGTGTAGGCCTCCCGCCGCTCGTCCGGCGTCGAGGCCTGCCCGACGTGGGAGACGGTCACCCCGAGCACGTCGTACAGCGGGCCCATCCACTCCGCGTCGCGGTTGGCCAGGTAGTCGTTGACGGCCATGACCTGCACCCGCCGCCCGCTGAGCACGTAGCCGGCGGCCGCGATGGCACCGGCCAGCGTCTTGCCCTCACCGGTGGCCATCTCGATCACGCGGCCCTGCATCAGCGCCAGGGCGCCGACCAGCTGGCAGTCGAACGGCCGCTCGCCGATCGCCCGCTCGGCCGCCTCCCGCGATACCGCCAGCAGCTCGACCAGCTCGTTGTCGGTGAACGCCTCGCCGGTCCGCAGCGTCGCCGCGGCGTCGCGCAGCTCGTCGTCGGACAGCTTGCCGACCGCCTCGGCACGGGCGCCGACCCGCTCCACCACGCGCTCGTACGGGCGGATGTCGATGGTGCCGGGCTTCTGCAGCACCCGGCGGATCCGGTCGGTCAGTCTGGCCATGTCCTGGGCAACGTCCTGTGCTAGTCGGTGGTTCCCGTCGCCCCGAACACTAGAGGACGC
>DASXRB010000224.1:0-2769 GCA_036506875.1 Kribbellaceae bacterium
TATGGCTGGCTCGCGGAGCCGCCGCCGGCCCGGCCAGCCTCGCCGCCGCCAGGCAACTTCCGGCAGCATCAGCCCCTCGGGCTGGCCCACGCGGCCGACGATCTGCTGCTCGAGCTGCTCGGCTTCACCGAAGTCAACCGCAGCGACGAGACCGTCACGAGTGCCACCCCGAAACAAACCGACGGCTACATTCTGACCCGTTTCGTCGACAAGTACGGCCGACCCGTCTGCTTCGCCTACGCCGGCGGCACCGATCTCGCCGACCTCGAAAGCGTCTTCGTCGACACCGCCACAGTCAGCGGCAGCGTCAATTACCGCCTCGCCGGCTCCGGGGTCGTCTACCCCACCTACCACAGCAAGCTCGTCCCCGACTTGTGTGACCGGCTCACCGCTTCGGTCGATGACGCCCGCGCCGCCAAGAACAGGGTCTGGACCGCCGCCACCACCACCGGCGCGACCGTCGGCCGGCTCTCCGATCTCACCGACACGCTCGTCATCCTGCCCAAGCTGTTCCGCCGCCTGGTCGACTATCTGGCCCTCGGCACGCCGGACGTCGACCTTGCCGGGTTCCGCGAGTTCCTCGCGGCCCGCGACGACCGGCTCCTCATCCTGCCGACCGGACACAGACCCCCCACGCGCAATCCCTGAGATGGCATCCTTCAGGCCGCGGACGTGGGCCACAGCCGCAGTGCGAGATCGAAGTCGTCCTGCAGTGCGTACACCCCGGCGGAGTCGGCGGCCACCTTTCGTTCCAGGAAACGGAAGTCGGTCAAGGTCTCGTACAGCTCGTCCCAGCAGCCGCCATGGGCCTGCTGATAGGGCAGCTCGGCGAGTTTGCGCAGGTTGGGCACCACCCGGTCGCCGTTGGTGAGCTCGAGCGGCTGCTCGGCGAAGTAGCTGGCCAGGCGCCGGTGTACGCGCGCGGCGGCCTGGCCGGACAGGTACCGGGCGGCGACCACCTCGGTGAGCTGCCGGTGGTAGAAGCCGAGCAGGATCCGGCCGTCGCCCTGACGGACGTTGAGGTAGGGCTCCAGATCCGCGTAGAGACGAGCCCAAAGCACAGGCGGGAGCTGGCCGAGCGCCGCCGGTGAGTACGGCGAGCGCCGAACCACCTCAGCGAGGACGGCCCGATCGCCGGACAACAGGTCGAGCTGCTCGTCCTCGGTCAGTCCGTTGCGGGATGCTGCCAGGTGACCGAGCGCGCCACCGACCAGGGAGCGGCCGTGCTCGGCCTCGAGCCGGTCGAGCAGCTGTTCGATGATTCCGGGGATGTCCGAGGCCAGGGTGCCCGGGCGGACGAGCGTACCGGAGGTCCAGCGGCGCGCCTCCTCGAAGGCGAACCGCAGGTGCAGCGGCACGCCATGGCTGGCGAACGCGTCCAGCACCGCGGCCCGTTGCGGCGGCTGGAGGTCACGCCCGGCTTCGTCCAGCCAACGCCGCAGAAGAGCATCGCCCTCATCGGCTGGCATCGCCGGGAGAGTCAGCGGGGTGACGCCCAGATGGCGGATGACCGCGTTTGCTGTGTTACCGGCCTGCGCCGACAGCACGATCCGTACGCCCGGTGGCAGTTCCGTGGGCAGCCAGCCCAGCTCGGCCCCGGCATCGTTGAGCTGATCGAGCGCGTCGAGGACGAGGACGAGGCGCGGCTCGGGCGGACTCCCGGCGAGCTCCGTACGGAATGCGTCGACCAGCGCGGCAAGGTCCGCTTCGGGCGTAGCGTCGGCGGCGCCCCGGAGCCGCAGCAGCGCCGTTCGGAGGTCGTGGACGAGCGTCCGCAACTCCATCGATCTCGGGGTCGCCCCGATGAATCTGGCGATGAGCCCGGCCTCGGGTGTCCGTGTGCCCAGCCGGCGAGCGACCTCGGCCAGCAGGGCCGTCTTCCCGGCGCCGGATGCGCCGACGACCAACAGTGGATGCGGGTCGTCCCCGGCCACGTAGGCCGCGACGGCGTCGAGGATCTGCTGGCGCCCGGTGAAGTGGCGGGATCGGGCGCGGCCGAACGCCGCATGCTGCCGCGACTCGTCGACTAGGACGTCGACGGTGGCGGCGGCCCGGGCCTCCGTCTCGATGACCGCCGCCAAGGCCTGGTATACGTCCTCGCACAAATCGTCGACGTGTGTCGTGGTCGGTGCGCCCGACGCTGCGTCCCAGCCGGCCGTGTACGCGTGTACCTGGCCCGGTCCCAGGCACCGGCGAACCTCGGCACGCAGTCGCCGGAGACCGAGCGAGGCCTCGTCGTCCGGCTTGCCGTCGATCAGGTCGCCGTACCGGCCGACGCTCGGGTCCCGGGGGATGCCGCGGGTGACGCGTTGGAAGGCATGCACCGCTCCGGGCAGCAGCTGCCCCTGCGCGATACCGCGCGCCACCTCCTGCTCGGTGACGGACGTGGTCAGCACTCGCAGCTGCGCTCCCGTGACGCCTTCGGCAATCGCCGCCTGGCCGAGGGCGGCCTGCAGCGCACGCTCGACGGGCATCCACCGGTGCGGGGCCGTGTAGTGGCCTCGCCGCGGCTGCAGCCGGAATACCGGGGGCACCGCATTGAGGTCCTCGACGTACCATCGGTCGACGTTGCGGCGCGTCGGCGGCGGCAGCCGGGAGCGCAGCCGGCGGAACAGCTCGGAGGATACGGCCGGGGGCGGTGGCCGCCAACCGTACCGGTCGCCGAGCAGCAGAACGAAGTTGGGCCGGCTGGTCAGTTCGCGGCACCGGTCCACCTCGTCCAGGCAGATCGTCACGGCCCGTTGGTCCATCGACGCCTCGCCGCTGACT
>DASXRB010000225.1:0-1510 GCA_036506875.1 Kribbellaceae bacterium
GGCACGCGTAGTCGATGACGCGCAGGCCCTCCGCGCTGCCGTCGACCTCGACGGCGACGGGGCCGGTCCGGGATGCGATGCCCATCGCCGATCTCCTTCGTTTCATGGGTACGTCTTCCAAGGGTCCGCCGTACGTCCCCCGTCCGGCAGAGCCGCCGGACTCGGATCGATGGGCATGACGGCGGGGTCCGGCAGGGACTTTGGTCCCGGATGGGCCCGGGCCCCGGACCCGGGCTTTCCTGGCCGGGACGGTGCGCAGTGGCATACGGTGTTGCTTGCGCAGGAGATCGTCAGGTCGCGACTACGGTGGGTGTGCGGATGGAAGGTCGTACGGGAGGAGACGATCGCGGGGCCTGGGACGACGCGACGCTCGAGTTCGCGGGACTGTCCCGGGTGCGCCTCGACGCCCTGCTGCAGGAGCTGCTCGGCCGCGTCGACGAGATGCTGGACTCGCAGGACCGGCTGCGCGCACTGCTCGACGCCGTCGTCAGCATCGGCACCGACCTGGATCTCAACAGCGCGCTGGACCGGATCGTGTACGCCGCCTGCGAGCTCTCCGGCGCCCGCTACGGCGCCCTCGGCGTGCTCCGGCCCGACGGAGAGAAGCTGGCCAGCTTCATCACGCACGGCGCCAGCCCGGAGACCATCCAGGCTATCGGGCCGTTCCCGGAGGGGCACGGCATCCTCGGCCTGCTGATCGACGATCCGAAGCCGCTGCGGCTGCACGACATCACCGAGCACCCGCGCTCGTTCGGGTTCCCGCCGAACCACCCGCCGATGAAGACCTTCCTCGGGGTGCCGGTGCGGATCCGCGACCACGTGTTCGGCAATCTCTACCTCACCGAGAAGCGCGACGGCGCGGACTTCACCGCCGACGACGAGCAGGTCGTGATGGCACTGGCCGCCGCGGCGGGCGTGGTCGTCGAGAACGCCCGGCTGTACGCCGACACAGAGAACAAGCGCCGCTGGCACCAGGCGACCGCGGAGATCACCCAGCTGCTGCTCGGCGAGTACACCGCCGCCGAGGCGCTGCAGCTGGTCGCCAGGCGCGCCCGGGAGGTCGCCGGCGGCTACCTCGCCACCGTCCTGCTGGTCGACGGCGACGAGCTCGTGATCGCGGCCATCGACGGACCGGACGTGGAGCACTACGTCGGCACGCGGATACCGATCCAGAACCCGCTGACCATCGATGTGCTGGAGCGCAAGCGGAACCTTGTCGTCGAGAACCTGGCCCGGCTGGCCAAGGAGAGCGGCCACGGCTCGCCGATCGTCGAGGATCTCGGCCGGGCCGTGATCGTCGCGCTGCCGGAGGGTTCCCGCAGTCAGGGCGGCATCCTGGTGGTCGCGGCGCACCGCGACTCGGTGCTGCACGGCGGTGACGAGAGCACCGAGCTGATCGCGTCGTTCGCGAACCAGGCCACGCTGGCGCTGGACCGCGCCCAGGCCCAGCAGGACCGCTACGCGCTCGCGCTGCTCGAGGACCGCGACCGGATCGCCCGCGACCTGCACG
>DASXRB010000226.1:0-3815 GCA_036506875.1 Kribbellaceae bacterium
TCGACGACCCGTCCCGCTACCTGGTGCGGCGGGTCGCGCCGTCGGAGCTGTACGGCCTCGGCGGGTGAGCAGACCGCGGCTGGACCTCGTCGCGGCGCCGGACGGAGCCCGCGACCTGGTGCTGCTCGCGCACGGGGGTCAGGAGCACTCGATGCGGGATCCGCACGACTGGCGGGCGCCGCTGCTGCGGATGTGGCCGTTCGCCGCGGCGGCCCGGGACGCGGTGCCGTACGCGGCGGTCGGGCTGATCCGGTACCGCTATCGCGGCTGGAACGGTGTGCACGCGCATGCCGCCGCTGATCTGCGCGTGGTGCTCGACGGGTTGCCGCAGCAGTACGCGCGGGTCGCCCTGATCGGGCACTCCATGGGCGCCCGGGCGGTGCTGCGCTCCGGCGACCACGAGCGGGTCGCCGGCGTACTCGGCCTCGCGCCGTGGGTGGACCGCTCGGACTCCCTGGTCGAGCTGCCGGACCGGGTCGCCGTGCTCGCCCACGGGGACGCCGACCGGATCACGTCACCGAAGTCGACCGGGCACTACGCGCGGCAGCTGCGCGAGGCGGGCTGCCGGGTCGCACACCTGACCGTCGCGGGCGAGGCGCACTCGCTGCTGCGCCGGCACGGCGACTGGGACGAGCTGGTACGACGCTTCGTCCGGCTCACCTTCGCCCCGGACGGATCCGCGGGGGAGCTGGCTGCCTTGCTGAGCGAAGACCCGGCTCGTCCCGCCGACGCCCTACCACGCTGGTCGGCCGCGACCGGAACCACCCGCGGTGTCCTGGCAGTGGCCCGCGCCCGCCGGGCCGTTCCGGTCCTGCGGGCGCGGGTCGCGTAGCGGATCAGGTCAGGCTGTACAGCAGCCACTGCTGCGACGTACTGCCCGACGCGGTCTGCTGCGTGAGCGGTGTGCCGTCGGCTGTGGAGCCGTTCTTGAGGTCGACGGCCTTGCCGCTGTTGCGGTTGGTGAGCTGGAACAGCCCGCCCGGCAGCGGGGTCAGGCGCCACTGCTGGTTGGCGCCGCCGTTGTCGGCCCACTGCACCAGCTGGGTGCCGTCGGTGGTGGAGAACCCCGGCACGTCGAGCACCTTGCCGCTGTTGACGTTCACCAGCTTGACGTAGCCGCCGGTGCTGTTCGCGACGGTCCACTGCTGGTTCGTGCCGCTGTTCGCCGGCCACTCCACGACCGCGGCACCGTCGGCGGTGGAAGCGCCGCTGACGTCGGCGACCTTGTCGCTGACACCGTTGGCGACGACGAACCGGCCGCTCACCGGCACCAGGGCCCAGCGCTGGTTCGCGCCGCCGGTGGCCGGCCACTGGACGACCCGCGCGCCGTCGGCGGTGGACCCGCCCTCGACGTCGGCGAGCTGGCCGCTGGAGCGGCTGGTGACCGTGAGGTAGCCGTCCGCGCCGGTGCTGACGCTCCACTGCTGGTCGGTGCCGCCGGTGGCGGTCCGCTGGTCGAGCTGCGTCCCCGCGGTGGACGAGCCGCCGGGAACCTCGAGCACCTTGCCGCTGCCGCGGTTCACGACCGTCAGGTATCCGCTGCCGTCACCGGTGAGCTGCCACTGCTGCGTGCCGGCGCCGGTGTCGGTGTTCTGGACGATTCCCGCGCCGTCGGCGGTGGAGCCGCCCGCGACGTCGATCACCTTCCCGCTGCCGCGGTTGACGATCTTGTACGTCGTCCCCGCGTAGCGGTTGCTCACGGCGTCGACCCGCAGGTCGTCGAACTGTGCGCCGGCGAACGCGCCGACACCGAGACCGGCCTCGCCGCTGGAGAACGTGCTGTCGGTGGCGCTGCCGAGCGTGGCGCCGTCGAGTGTCGCGCTGATCGTCGAGCCGTTCAGCGACAGCGCCAGCCGGTGCCAGCGGCCGGTGCCGAGCGCGGTGGTCGTGCCGCTCGCGATCGTGGTGAAGTTCCACGCGGTGTCGCTGCGCTGGATCGACCACGCGCCGGTGTCGCTCACCCGCAGGTGGTACGCGTTCAGCCCGTTGTTGTTGCGGCCCTGCTGGCCGGTGCGGCCGAGGATCTCGACGTACCCGGGCTCCTCGAGCAGGGCGTCCGCGCTCACCGTGTAGTCCGCCCAGCCGAGGTCGCCGAACGGGGCGTACGGCGCGGAGTACGGCTCGTCGGTCCAGCGCACGGGCGTGCCGGACGCGGTCTGCCGCAGGCACACCCCGGTCCGGCCACCGCCGCAGCCGGCGGTCTCGAAGGCGCCGTTCATGGCGCTCAGGTACTTCGCCTGCTGGCCGGTGGCGTACCCGTCGAAGGTGTCGGCGTACGGCAGGCCGAGCGAGGCCCGCGCGGGCGGCAGCGCCGTACCCTTGCCCTGCCCCGTGGTCGTGGTGAGCGTGTACACGTAGCCGGGCTTCAGCGTCACCGAGAACGATCCGCCGGACGGCGTGACGTCGGCGGTGTGGACGAACTGCTCGGACGGTTTGGCCGAACGCAGGTTCGTGGCCCAGACGTGGACGGTGCCGGTCGCCAGCCCGCCGGTGACGTTGAAGGAGGCGGTCTGGTCCGCGGTCGCGTCCATCGTCTCGATCACGCTGGTCCAGTCGCCCGTGGACGCCGACTTCAGCGCCACGTAGCTGCCGTTCGCGCGGTTGCCGCCCAGGTAGCCGGCGGCCGAGTCGACGTAGCGCCAGCCGGGCGCGGTGAACTGGGTGGTGTGGGCGATCGCCCACGTGGTCTTGCCGACGTCGTACGCGCCGGACCAGGGCTGGTTGGCGAGCACCAGGCCGTCGGAGGAGAAGAACAGGTTCTGGTAGAGCGCCGCGACCACCGGCCAGTTGATGTACGACGTCATCTTGCCGTCGATGTACCCGCGGTTGATCGCGCGGGCCGCCGCGGCCGCCCCGGACCGGAAGTCCTGGGAACCGTTCTCACTGGCCCACAGCGGCTTGTTCAGCGCCACCGCGGTGGCCGTGCTCGGGCAGGACGTGGCGGCGCTCAGGTAGCCGCACGGGTAGTGCACGCCGACCACGTCCACCGCGTTGTTGAAGGTCGTGTCGGCCTTCATCGCGTCCGCGACACCCCAGCCCCAGCTGTCCGCGCCGACCACCTTCGTGGCGAGGCCGTTCGCCTGCAGCGCGCTCTTGAGCCGCACGTACCAGGACTTGTCGTAGTCGCGCTCGTTCCAGCCGCCGATGTAGTCGATCGTCAGGTTGTGGTCGGACTTGGCGTGCTTGAGCCACTTGACCAGGTAGTCGATCATGTCGGCCGACCAGAAGTACGGCTGGCCGGGGTTCGGGTTGCTCGGGTCGTTCCGGCCGATCCAGCCGGGCGCGCCCCAGGACAGCGCGGCGAGCTTGATGTCCGAGTTGCGGGCCTTCGCCTGCTCCATCAGCCACCACTCGTAGCCGCGCTGGTAGTTCTCGTCCGTCGCGGTGTGCATGTGACTGGGCTCGGCGCCGTCGGTGGAGTTCGTGTCGCCGCCGATCTCGACCTTCAGGATCTGCAGTGCTGCGCCGTACCCCGGCTTGAACAGGTAGTCGAGGATCTCGTCGCGCTGCTGGGCCGGGTAGTCCAGCAGCAGCCTGGTGTTGCCGCCGCCGCCGCTGATCGCGCCGACGCCGTCGAAGGTGCGGCCGAGCCTCGCGCCGTCCAGCGTGATCGTGGTGGCCGCTTGAGCGGCCGGTGGCGTCGCGACGGCCAGGGAGGTGACCAGCGCCGCGGTCGCGGCGGCCAGGTTCAGCCACCGGATCTTCGCGAGGGACGTGACTCTTGCGCGGAGTGAGCGGTGGGCGCCCGCTCGTCGCACGCGGTGCGTGCGGTCGTCGATGACCATCGGGTCTCCTCGATTCACATGGTTGGGCGG
>DASXRB010000227.1:0-3640 GCA_036506875.1 Kribbellaceae bacterium
CTCCCGGATCCGGGTGACCGAGCTCGTTCCGGGCGAGAAGGTCGTCTGGCGGGTCCTCGACGCCAGGATCAGCTACGTCGAAGACCAGACCGAGTGGGTCGATACCGAAATCCGGTTCGAGCTGTCCGAGCAGGACAGCGGGACCGAGGTGCGCTTCACGCACGTGGGCCTGGTTCCCGAGTACGAGTGCTTCGACTCCTGCTCGTCCGCGTGGAGCTTCTACATGAGCGACAGCCTGCGGAACCTCATCGCCAGGGGCGAGGGCAAACCCAGCTCGAACCCCGACGAGGAGCGCTATCAGGAGGAAGCGCGCGTCGGCTAGCGGGCCCTGAGGCCGTCGAGAACGATCCCGAGCATCCGGTGGGACTGCTCGGGATCGGGCTTGTACGAGTGCGCGATGCCGCCGACCAGCCGCAGGACGTCGGCCGGCGCGGCATCGCGTCGTACCTCTCCTGACTCGACGGCGCGCGCCACCAGCAAGGCGAGCGTGTCGAGCATCGTCTTCTTGCAGGCGATGAAGAACTCCGAGTCCTTGCCGAGCGCGTCCACCAGCTCGCCGGCGAAGGCCTGCTTGGACAGGCCGAAGTCGAGGAAGTCGCGCAGCCAGGTCTCCAGCGCCTGCCACGGCGGCAGGTCGGCGAGCTTGGCCGCGCCCTCGCACATCGCCTGGACCTCCTCCAGGTAGACGGCCTCGAGCAGCGCCTGCCGATTCGGGAACCGCCGGTACAGCGTGCCGATGCCGACGCCGGCGCGGCGGGCGATGTCCTCCAGCGACGCGTCCGCGCCGCGCTCCAGGAACGCCGTGCGGGCCGCCGCCACGAGCGCGTCGTAGTTGCGCCGGGCGTCGGCCCTGGCCGGCCGCGCGAGGGGCAGGGTCATGACTTCTCCAGAAAATGCCTTGCAAACCGGAGGATGCCTCCGTATCGTATCCGGAGGAGCGCTCCACTTCTTTGTGAACCCCACTCTAGCCCCTCATCCGGGGAAGGAGCCTGATGTCAGTCACGTCCCTGGCGCCGGCCGGCGCCGGTACACGCACGGCCGGGCGCCGTCCGGCCGTCCTGCTCGCGGTCATCCTGGCCACCCAGCTGATGGTGATCCTCGACGCCACCGTCGTCACGATCGCGATGCCGAAGATCCAGCACAGCCTCGGGTTCAGCACCTCCGGGCTGTCCTGGGTGCAGAACGCCTACTCGCTCGCCTTCGGCGGGCTGATGCTGCTCGGCGCGCGCGCCGGCGACATCCTCGGCCGCCGCCGGGTCTTCATCACCGGCGTCACCGTCTTCACCGCGGCGTCCGCGCTGGGCGGGCTCGCCCAGTCCGCCACCATGCTGCTCGCCGCCCGCGCCCTGCAGGGTGCGGGCGGAGCGATCGCCGCCCCGGCGGCGCTCACCCTGCTGATCATGAACTTCCCCGAGGGCCGCGAACGGATGCGGGCCCTCAGCTACTACAGCCTGGTCTCGTCCGGCGGGGCCAGCGTCGGGCTGGTGCTCGGCGGCATGCTGACCGACTGGGTGTCGTGGCGCTGGGGCCTGTTCATCAACGTCCCGGCCGGCATCGTGCTGGTGCTGGCGGCGCGGCGTTACCTCGCCGAGACGCCGACCCGGCCCGGTCGCTTCGACGTCGCCGGCGCGCTGACCTCGACGCTCGGCGTCACCTCGCTGGTGTTCGGGTTCATCCGCTCGGCGAGCGAGGGCTGGAGCGACGCGGGGACGATCGCGGCGTTCGTCGCCGGTGTGGTGCTGATGACCGCCTTCGTGGTCGTCGAACGCCGCGCCGACCAACCGATCACGCCGCTGCGGCTGTTCGCGAGCCGGGACCGCCGGCTGGCCTACCTCACGATGCTGTCCGTGATCGGTGCGATGTTCGGGATGTTCTTCTTCCTGACCCAGTTCATGCAGGGCGTGCTCGGGTTCGGGCCGCTGGAGGCCGGGCTGGCCTTCCTGCCGCTGACCGTGCCGCTGTTCGCGACCGCACGGCTGGTGCCGCGGCTGGTCGAGCGGGTCGGGCCGGCAAGGCTGATGCCGGTCGGTGCCGTGCTGGTGCTCGGCGGGATGCTGTGGCTGACCCGGATCACCGAGCACAGCACCTACCTGGGCGCGGCGGTCGGACCGCTGGTGATGTTCGGCTTCGGCGCCGGGCTGATCTTCGTGCCGAACGCGTCCCGCGCGCTGGCCGGAGTACTGCCCGAGGACGCCGGTGCCGCGTCGGGGCTGCTCAACGTGCTGCAGCAGATCGGCGGCGCGCTGGGCCTGGCCATCTTGGTGACGGTGTTCGGTCACGCATCCCGTTCGGCACGGTCGGCCGGGACCGTGGTCGAGCAGACCCGGCACGCACTCGCGGCCGGGATCGGTACGGCGTTCGTGGCGTCGGCGGTGTTCGCGGCGCTCACGCTGGCCGTCGTCCTGGTGTCGTTCCGGCCGCGGCTCAGCCGAGCGGCAGCGAGTACGACGCCCGCCGCCGATTGACCGCGAACCCCAGCCGCTCGTACAGCCCGAGCGCACCCGTCGGGTTCGCCGCGTCCACACCGAGCGACGTGGTCTCGAACCCGTCCGCCGCGGCCGCCGTCAGCACACTGGCCAGCAGTGCGTTGGCGGCCCCGCGGCCGCGGTACGCCCGGCGCGTGCCGACCTGTCCGATGTAGAGGTCCCGGACCCCGGTCGCGGCGGTGTCGGCCGGGTACTCGTACCCCAGCACGTAGGCCACGACCCGGTCCCCGTCGAGCAGCAGCCGCGAGTACGACGCCCGGAACGCCCGCGACCCGGTGAACCAGGTCGCCCACTGCTCGGCGTCCCGCAGGCTCGAGCCCCAGTGGTCCAGGAACGCCTCGTTGTGCGCGTCCCGGGTCGCCTCGTCGTACGCCGTCTCGAACGGGATCATCCGCAGACCTTCGGGTACGACGTCCGCCGCGTCCGGGCGGCCGTCGAGCCGGACCCTCATCTCGAAGAAGTACCGCACCGGCTCGAAGCCCGCCTTCTCCAGCAGGGCGCGCTGGCCTTCGTTGCCGTCGGCGACACCGCAGTGCAGCTCGCAGCGCAGGTCGGGCAGCCGCTCGGCGTGTAGTGCCCCGGCCCGGGCGACGGTCCAGTCCAGCAGCCGCGTTCCGAGCCCGCGCCGGCGCCAGTCCGGACGCACCGTGCCCTCGGCCCGGACCAGGTCCTTCTCCGTCCGGTTGGGGTTCGACCGCACACTCGCGTACCCCACCATCCGCTCACCGGCCCACAGCGCGACCGTGTCGGTCTGCGCGTTCAGCTCCGGATCGTCCAGCTCCTCCGCCAGATCCTCGGCGTCGTAGTGCTCACCCGTGTCATCAACCGTCTCCGCGGCCTGGAGCAACTCCGCCCAGGCCGCGGCATCCGCCTTCCCGATCCCGCGACCCTCGAGCCCGCCCGGCCACCCCACACCTGTCATGCCCGCCACGGTACGACCCACCCCGCCCCCGAGCACCTGGTTATTCCCATTCATCGGGCCCTTGTGCCCGGGCGTGTCGCCGCTCATCGGGCCCTTGTGGCAGGGAGCCTGGCGGCGAAGTAGGTGAACTCGGTTGCCCGGCCACCCGTCGGTGCCGGCCAGTGCTCCCGCCAGCGGCTGTGAACAGGAAGTCGTGGGCTCGAGCGCCCTGCTGGGTCGTCGAACACGACAT